>JBCDGX010000027.1:0-17545 GCA_038750805.1 Myxococcota bacterium | reverse complement strand
GTGCGGGTCCGGGTCCGAGTCCGAGTCCGAATCCGAATCCGAGTCCGATAGCCAAGCCCTCGGCCCACCTCGATTCCGCGTGGACGTGCACGACTCACGTGGACGTGGACGTGGACGCGGACGGACGACTCGACTCACGTGGACTTGGACGACTCGACCCGCGGGGACACGACCACACGGCCGGACTCGGTGGCGGGCGGGCCGCCGGTGGCCGCCGATCCGCCGGTTTGATCGCGGGTGTGCGCCCGAAACCACTTGGCTTTCGGACCTCGATCCCGCCGGCACGGGGTGTGCGTGAGGGGCGGGCGGGCGCGGCGAGGCCGGCCCGAAAGGACGACCATGCTCAAGGACAAGCTCAAGCAAATGGACGACGCGCTCCGCGCCATCGAGAAGCAGTTCGGAAAGGGCGCCATCATGCGCCTCGGCGAAGGGCCCGGCGAGGCCGTGCCCGTGATCGCCAGCGGCTGCCCCTCCCTCGACGCGGCGCTCGGCTGCGGCGGGTACCCGCGCGGCCGGGTCATCGAAGTCTACGGACCGGAGGCGAGCGGAAAGACCACGCTCACGCTGCACGCCATCGCCGAATGCCAGCGCGCCGGAGGCGTCGCGGCCTTCATCGACGCCGAGCACGCCCTCGACCCCCAATACGCCGCCGCCCTCGGCGTCGACGTGAAGTCGCTCGTGGTGAGCCAGCCGGACACGGGCGAACAAGCGCTGGAGATCACCGAGACGCTGGTCCGCAGCGGCGCGGTGGACCTCATCGTGGTCGACTCGGTGGCAGCGCTCGTGCCGCGCGCGGAGATCGAGGGCGAGATGGGCGACAACCACCTCGGTCTCCAGGCGCGGCTGATGAGCCAGGCGCTCCGAAAGCTCACCGGCGTCGCCCACCGAACGGGCTCCACGCTCATGTTCATCAACCAGCTCCGGATGAAGATCGGCGTGATGTTCGGCTCACCGGAGACGACCACCGGCGGGAACGCGCTCAAGTTCTACGCGTCCCAGCGCCTCGACGTGCGGCGCATCGGCGCCGTGAAGAACGGCGAGACGCAGGTCGGCCATCGCACCCGCGTGAAGGTCGTGAAGAACAAGCTCGCGCCGCCCTTCCAGCGCGCCGAGTTCGACATCCGCTACGGCGAGGGCATCGACGCGCTCGGCGACCTCCTGGACCGCGCCGTCGAGGCGGGCCTCGTGGAGAAGAGCGGGGCCTATTACCGCGCCGGGGGCGCGACCCTCGCCCAGGGGCGCGAGAAGGCCCGCGTGGCGCTCCGGGAGAACGACGCGCTCCGCGAGAAGCTCGTCCGCGGGCTCCGCGGCGAAGCGCCCGAGCCCAGGCCGGCCAAGGCGCCGGAGAAGAAGGCCGAGCGGAAGAAGCCCGCGAAGGCGGCCTGAGGGCAGACGTCCGCGGACATCTAGATCGGTCCCGGGCAGCCCACCTCGAGGCCGACCCGGCCGACCACCGGCGCGCCGTCCGCGGCGCTCACCCGGAGCGTGAGCTCGACCTCGATCGCCCCGCCGAGGTCGAGGTCGAGCTCGGCCAGCTCGTAGGGGCTCGGCTCGTCCGGGAAGGTCCCGAGGGCCACGAAGGGCGCGTCCTCGAGGGCCTCGGGGTCCGCGGCCTGGCGGAGCCTGATGTCGATGGAGCCCGCGGCTCCCGCCCGGGCATCGAGGTGGAGGCGGCGCCACTCGGTCTCCGGGTGATCTTCGCCCGGGCACCCCTCGGCGAAGACCTGCCGGACGAGGCCCTCGGGCTCGAAGCGGCCGGCGCGCTTGGCGCCGGTCATGTCGCCCTGCGTGTGCGGGAAGCGACCGACGGGGACCTGCGCGGCGACGATGCCCGTGACCGGGTCGAGGGCCGTGGCGACGCCCTGCTCCTCGGCGCCGACGTCGAGCACGCCGATCTCCGAGACGAACCAGGGGCGCCCCCGCGCGTCGAGTCCGGCCCCGATGGTCTGGAGCGGCTGAAAGCCCGGACCCAGGAGCTCGAAGGTCTCCTCGACGACCCAGCGTCCCTCGGAGAGGCGGAGGCGCGCCGCCCGGCCGTCCGTATGGCTGACCCACGCGCGGAGGACGGTGGCGTCCGTCTCGTCGACCACGGCGCCGCGCACGCTCGGCGCGTCCGTGCTCGTGGACGTCCAGCGCTCCGTGCGCGGGTCGAAGCGATGCACCTGGTCGCAATCGAAGCCCGTCACGAGCACGCCCCCCTGCGCGTCGACGTCGACTCCGTAGAAGAGGAAGCAGGCGAGCGGCGCCTCCCGGACCACGGGGGCCAGGGGGCGCGCGCGACGGTCGAGGGAGAGCAGCTGGCCCTGCCGGCTGATCATCCAGAGCGTGCCCTCGCGATCGAAGACCGCGCCGTAGGGCGCGAAGCCCGGGGTCTCCACGCGCTCGACGAGGGCGCCGGTCAGACCGTCGCGATGCTCGATGGCCTCGCCGTCGTGGTAGCCGACCCACACGTCTCCGCCGGAGATGCCGTCGAGGCCGAGGTTGCCGTCGATGGCGAGGGCGCGCGCGACGTCGCCGGGCTCGCCCACGGGCAGCACCAGCGTCACGCACTCGTCCTCGCCGAAGGGGAGCGGCGTCGGGCCCTCGCTCGTCGTCACCATCCCGTCGTCGTTCGCGTCGAGGCAGCGCGCGCGTTCGCCGGCGACGCGCAGGAGCGACGAGATGCCCCCGAAGGAGCGGTTGGCGACCCAGGCGTCGCCGAGGTTGTCCACGGCGACCCGGCTCGGCTCGAGGGGGACGCCGGCATCGGCGGGACCCGTGGCGTAGCGGGCGGTTTCGACGCCGAGCTCGGTGTCGATGCGGGTGAGCGTTCCGCCCGCGCTATTGGCGAGCCAGAGCGTGCTCTCGATGCGCTCCTCGCGTTCGAGCGTGAGCTCCCCCGCCGCGGTGAGCGCGAGGCCCGGGACCGCCTCGAAGGGGAGGTCCGTGCCGCCCCAGACGGGCCCCTCGCAGCCGGGGGTGCAGCCGCCGCAGGGGCTCTCGCTGCCCTCGTCGGTGCGGCCATCGCAATCGTCGTCGCGCTCGTTGCAGGCTTCGACGCCAGGCAGGACGGCGCCTTCGCAGACGCCGAGGGTCTCGGCGTCGGTGCAGACCGCGAACCCCGCGCGGCAGCCGCCGACGCCCTCGGCCGCGGGGTCGGCGGGAAAGCAGGTCCGCCCCCCGAAGGTGCTGGCGCAAGGGCAGCCCGCGGCCGTGGGGGTCGCGACGCAATCCGGGGGCGGCACGAGCTCGCAGTCGCGGTTCCGGAGGACGTTCGTGTCGTCGCAGTCGATGGGCTGCTCGTCGCAGGCCGTACCGACGAAGAACCCATCGCCGTCGAGGTCGACGCACGCGCTCGAGCCGCATCCACTGGCGGGTCCGCTGGCGAACGCCAGCGCCGCCGCGATCGTAGGGAGCGCGAGCGGGAGGGCGCGCAGCGAGAGCACGCCCCAGCCTAGCCTCGAACGGACGGCGGTGCCGGCACGGACGCGACGACGAAGCGGCCGCCGCCCGCCGGCGTCTCGCCAGGGACCTCGGCCGAGGGGAACGGAACCCCTCGGGATTCGACCGCGCGGCGCGGGCACGGCGCGTGAAGTGCCCCTCCGCATGAACGCGACGGTTCACGCGGGGTGTTTGGTCGGCGTCGAGTCCCGGCCCGTCGAGGTCGAGGCGCGCATCGTCCCCGGGCTCCCCGGAGGCTACGAGCTCGTCGGGCTGCCGGAGCGCGGCGTGCGGGAGGCGCGGGCCCGGGTGGCCTCGGCGCTGGACGCGCAGGGCTTCGCGCTCCCGCCGGCCCGTTTCCTCGTCAACCTCGCGCCCGGGGACCTGCGGAAGACGGGCGCGGGCTTCGACCTCGCCATCGCCCTCGCGCTCCTCGCCGCGAGCGACCAGCTCCCCGCGCCGGTGCTGGCCGACGTGCTCGTGGTGGCCGAGCTCGGGCTCGACGGGCGCCTGCGGCCCGTGCGCGGCCTCCTGCCGCAGCTCTGCGGGGCCCGGGACCGGGGCCTCCGGAGCGCGATCGTCCCCGCGGGGGTCGCCATCGAGCCGAGCTTCGTCGCGGGCCTCGAGGTCTTCCCCGCCGCCACCCTGGCGGAGGCGGTCGGTCACCTCGACGGGAGCGCCCCCCTCCGCCCCCTCGGGCCGCGCGTGGCGGCCGAGGCGCCCGTCGCCACGGGCCCGGACCTCGCCGAGGTTCGGGGGCAGCAGACGGTTCGGAGGGCGCTCGAGATTGCCGCCGCCGGCGGCCATCACGTGCTGCTGGTCGGCCCGCCCGGAGCCGGGAAGACGCTCCTCGCGCGGTGCCTGCCAGGCCTCCTTCCCGGACCGGACCCGGAGGAGGGGGCGACCATCGCTGTGGTGGCCAGCGCGGCCGGGCTTCCGCGCCCGCCTGGGCGGCCCTTCCGCGCACCGCATTGCTCGGCGAGCGCGGCGGCGCTGCTCGGGGGCGGCGAGCCCATCCGGCCGGGGGAGGTCACGCTCGCCCACGGGGGCGTCCTCTTTCTCGACGAGCTCCCCGAGTTCCGCCGAGACGCCATCGAGGGGCTTCGCACGACCCTCGAGCACGGCGAGGTCCACCTCAGCCGGGCGCGGGAGCGGGTGCGCATGCCCGCGGCGCCGCTCGTCGTCGGCGCCCTCAACCCCTGCCCCTGTGGCTACGCGGACGATCCCGAGCGGCGCTGCACCTGCACGCCCGCCGCCATCGAGCGCTACCGCGGCCGTATCAGCGGTCCGCTCCTCGATCGCTTCGACCTGCATCTGCGCGTGCCCCGGGTACCGGCGCGCGAGCTCCGCCGGCGGTCCGGGGGCGAGCCCAGCGCTACGGTGCGCGAGCGCGTTGTACGCGCGCGGAAGACGCGCCGGGCCCGCACCGCCGCCAGCGGGCCGCCGCGGCGGCTCGAGGACCTGCTCGTGGGCGTGGACGGCGATGCGCTCACGCTCCTCGACGCAGCGACCGAGGCCATGGCGCTCAGCGCGCGGGCCTACGGGAAGGCCCTGCGCGTGGCGCGCACCATCGCCGACCTCGAAGGCGCCGAGCGCGTGGCGGCGCGGCACGTCGGCGAAGCCCTCCAGTACCGCCCCATCGTCGGCCGCCGCGCGGCACCCGCCCGCGAAAGCCCCTCGGCGGGCCCGCCGACGCATTGAGACGCGGGGCACGCACTGGGGTGCCGCCGACGCACGGAGGCGCGCCCCAAACGCGACGAGGGCGCCCGGACCGGCCGGATGCCCTCGTTCACCGTGGCGCGGGTGCGCTCAGTTCGCGCTGCAGGTCGGATTGATGCAGACGCCGACGGAGAAGGGGCAGTCGGGGGGGCGCGAGGCCGCCGGCACGTTGCAGCGACCCGCGTCGAAGCCCGCGGCCTCGAGATCCACGCCCTGGCAGACGAAGCCACCCGGGCAGTTCGCGTCGGTCTCACAGGCGAGCTGACAGGTCGTGGAGACCGGCTCGCAGAAGAGCCGCGTCCCACCCTGGTCCTCGATCTGGTCGGCGAGGGGCGGGTTGAAGCCCTCCGCGCCGATGGTCGTGGCCTGACCGCAGAAGCCGTCACGGGCCTGCTGGGTCTCGCCGTTGTCGAGGAAGCAGGTGTCGTTGATGGCGATGGCGTTGCCCTCGGCCTCCTGCTCGAGGCCCTGGAGGCACTCGAAGCCGAGGATGGAGCCCGTCACGGGACCGGCGCCCTCGACGAAGGAGATGCGCTGCGGGCGATCCTCGGAGCAGCCCTCGGGCGCGCCCGTCATCGGGTCGAGGTTGAAGAAGTCGTCGTAGACCCAGCCGCGGTCCGGGATCTCGCGGTTCGAGGCCGAGATGAACTCCTCCTCGGTGAGCTGGTTGACGAGGCAGAGCTGCCGGTCCTCGACGCGCGTGACGGGCGGGTCGCCCACTTCGACCTCGGTCGGGACGACGGCGATGAGAGACCGGCCCTCGATCATGTCGCACTGGGTCTCGGTCGGGTCGCCGTTCGCCGGGAGCAGCTCGGTGACCTGGCAGGCCACGAGGCCCTGCGCGTTCCGGTTGAGCGGACGCGGGAGGCAGGTGCCGCCGAGCGCGTCGGCGATCTTGTCGATGATCGTGTCGAGCGCCGGGCCGAAGTCGCGCTGGCAGATCGACTGCACGACGCCGGCGGCGCCCCGCTCCTGGAGCTCCTGGGCGACCTGCACCATGCGGCGCGGCGGGAAGGCGAGGCCGCGGCCCGGCACGTTGCAGGAGGTCTCAAGTCGGTTCGGGTTGTCCGGGTCGACGCGCTCCTGCATGTCGCGATCCGCAGGAATCGTGTCGAAGTCGGCGACTTCACCGCGACCCGGCGCGAGGCGCACGGGGATGCCGACGATGGCCGCGTACACGAGCAGGCTAGGCTGCGACGCGCGGAGCGCGAGGAGGCCGTTCACGTAGCGGCTGACCGGGTGCACCGCCTCCGGGTGGTTGAAGCAGCGGAGGTTGAGGTCGCCGCGGAAGCGCGTGGAGGACGGGTTGTAGAGGTCCGGCTCGCGCACGGAGCAGTCGTCCTCGTCGGTGAGCGCGACGATGGCCAGGAGGCTGTTCGGGCGGACGAACTGATCGTCGTCCGGGTCCATGGCGCTGCCCGACCCCTCGACGCGGTTGACGTCGCCGTTGCCGCGCGTGCCCTCCTGGAAGCGAAGCTCCGAGCTCGCCGGCGTGGTCGACTTCAGGATGGCCTCGAGCTGCTGCTCGAAGCCGCAGCCGTCCGTGCCGAGCTCCGCGACGCAGGCGACGTCGTTCGCGAGCTGCGTGATGCGCGCCGTCTCGTCTTCCTCGCTCTCCCCCGGGTCGCGCTCGAACTCGAGGAAGGAGGGGTAGCTGGCCTCGCAGGCACGGCCCATCGAGGCGACGTTGCCGCGGTCGATGAGGAGGCCGTCGTCGCCGAAGGAGCTGTTCGTGCACGTCGGGACGACGTTGCCGCCGGCGCCCATGTCCGAGCTGATCACCCCGACGCGGAGGCTCCGGACGGGCGGGAACTCACGGACGACGCCGCCCGTGTCGGGGTCCGTCAGAACGCCCGAAGCGAGCACGCGTACGAGGCGCGGGATCTCGTCGGTCAACGACGCCTGCTCCTGCTCCATCGAGTTCGAGTTGTCGACCATGAAGAGGAGATCGACCTCATCGACGTTCTCGATGCTGATGTCGTCCGAGACGTTCGCGAACGTGCACGGGTTGAGCGGGCGCAGGTCGCGGTCGGAGCAGCCGGCGAAGGCCAAAACGACGCATCCGGCGAGCGCGGTGCGATAGGCGGAGGGGAGGAAGATGTTCATGGTGTTCCGGGCGCGGACCGCGCCAAAAGCCGCGGCACCTTAGCAACGGGGACCGAGAGGGATCAACGCCGGTCCGTGGGCAGATTGTCGGGATTGCGAGGTCCATGCCAGACCCCAGGGTGAGAGATCGCGAGGGAATCGGCCGCGTGGCCGTGACGACCTGGCGCGTTCACCTCGTAGCGACAACGTCGTTGCCACCCAGACCCGCAAGAGTTTGCGAGGCCGTCCGTACGCGAGCTATGCAAAGTTTATGGCCCGCCGCGTTCTCGTGACCGACGACGAGGAGAACCTCCGCCTCGTCCTGAAGACCATGCTGCGCAAGCACGGCTACGAGGTGGAGACCGCCGAGAGCGCCGAGGTGGCCCTCGATCGCCTCGGTGCCTTCGACCCGGACTTCGTGATCGCCGACGTGCGCATGCCCGGCATGAGCGGCATCGAGCTCTGCCGGGAGATCGGCGCCCGCGGGAGCGAGGCCGTCGTCATCGTGATGAGCGCCTACGGCTCCGTAGAGCTCGCGCTGGAGGCGATGAAGGCCGGCGCCTACGACTACGTCTCGAAGCCCTTCAAGCAGGACGAGGTGCTGCTGGCGCTCCGAAAGGCCGAGGAGCGCGAGCAGCTCCGCCGCGAGAACCGGCGCCTCAAGGAGGAGCTCCGCGAGCGCGACACCTTCGGGCGCATGCTCGGCCGCGCGGACAAGATGCAGACGCTCTTCGCGACCATCGAGAAGGTCGCCGGGCGGCCGACGACGGTGCTCGTCCAGGGCGAGAGCGGCACCGGCAAGGAGCTCGTCGCCCGCGCGCTCCACGAACGGAGCGAGCGGAGCACGGGCCCCTTCGTGGCCGTGAACTGCGGCGCGATCCCCGAGGCGCTCCTCGAGAGCGAGCTCTTCGGCCACAAGCGCGGCGCCTTCACGGACGCGCATAGCGACAAGCAGGGGCTCTTCGCCGAGGCCGACGGGGGCACGCTCTTCCTCGACGAGATCGGCGAGCTCCCGCTGATGCTCCAGGTGAAGCTCCTCCGTGTGCTCCAGGAGGGCACCTTCCGGCCGCTCGGGGCGACGAAGGACGCGAGCGTCGACGTGCGCGTCGTGAGCGCGACGGTGCGGGACATGGAGACCGAGGTCGCCGAGGGCCGCTTCCGCGAGGACCTCTTCTACCGCCTGAACGTGCTCACGCTCGTCGTGCCGCCGCTCCGCGAGCGGAACGAGGACGTGCCGCTCCTCGTCGAGCACTTCATCGCGCGGAACAACACGCGGCTCGGTACGGACGTTCGGGGCGTGACGCCGGAGGCCCGCCGGGTGCTGATGAGCTACGGCTGGCCCGGGAACGTGCGCGAGCTCGAGAACGTCATCGAGCGGGCGATGGTCCTGACCGACGGCGACCGCCTCGAGGTGGACGACCTCCCGGAACGCGTGAACAAGCCCTTCGACCCCCGGAAGCTCGTGCTCGACGGCGACGAGCTGTCCATCAAGAAGATGCAGCGCTTCATGGAGCGCACGCTCATCGCCCGGGCCCTCGAGAAGACCGGCGGCAACCGGACCCAGGCCTCGAAGCACCTCGAGATCAGCCACCGCGCGCTGCTCTACAAGATCAAGGACTACGGGCTGAAGTAGCGGCGCCCCGCGCCCGGTTAGGATCCGGCGCATGCGCGTGCACTTCGACGCCCTCGCGGCGCCGCCGCCGGAGCTCACGGACGCCTTTCGCGACGCCCTCGACGCGAGCGTCACCTGGACCGGGGGCGCCCTGGAGCGGCCCGGCGACCATCGCGTGCTCGTGAGCGGGCGGCCGAGCGACGCGATGCTCGAGGCCAGCCCGCAGGCCGAGCTGCTCGTCGTGCCCTGGGCCGGTGTGGGGAAGCGGGTGGTCGCCGTCGCCCGGGCGCGCGGGCTTCGGGTCGCCAACCTGCACCACAACGCGGGGCCGACGGCCGAGCTCGCCGTCGCGCTCTTGCTCGCCGTGGCCAAGGACCTCCCGCGCATGCACGCGGAGCTGGCCGCGGGGGACTGGCGCGGGCGCTTCGACCTCCGCCGCGCGCTCGGCCTCGCCGGGAACGCCGCGCTGGTGATCGGCTGGGGCGCCATCGGGCGGCGCATCGGCCGGGCCCTCGAGGGGCTCGGCATGAAGGTCGTCCCCATCGCCCGCCGCGCGCGTGAGGGCGTGCGCGGCGTCGACGCGCTCGAGGAGCTTCTGCCGAAGGCGGACGCGGTCCTGCTCTGCGCGCCGCTCACGGCGGAGACGCGCGGGCTCCTCGACGCGAGCCGCCTAGCGCTCCTCCCGCCGCGGGCGATGCTGGTCAACGTCGGTCGCGGCGCGCTCGTGGACGAGGACGCGCTCTACGAGGCGCTCGCCGCGCGGAGGCTCTTCGGCGCGGGCCTCGACGTCTGGTACCGGTACCCAGGCGCGGACGACGACCGGACGCACTTCCCGCCGGCCACGCGCCCCTTCGGCGAGCTCCCGAACGTGGTGCTGAGCCCGCATCGCGGTGGCCACGTCGCCAACACCGAGCCCGAACGCTTCGCGGCGCTCGCCGCGACCCTGAACGCCGCCGCAAGCGGGGAGCCCATCCCCCACCTCGTCGACCTCGACGCCGGCTATTGAGCCCCGCGCGCGACCGTGGCCGACGCGAGGAGCGGCCCGAGCTCCGCGGGAGGCTCCGGGCCGACGAGCATCAGGGTCAGCGCCCCCGCGCGCCGCGCGCAGACCGACTCCTCACCGTAGCGCGCGCACCCCTCCGCCTCGTCGACGCCGTCGAAGACGAAGAGCGAGAGAGTCTCTGCCGCGCGCCGATAGGTCAGGAGCGCGGCTGGCGTGTCGCCGAAGGTGCAGCGCCGCCCGCCCACGAGCTCCGCCCCGGGGAGCCCCCCGACCACCGGCGCCACGCCGAGATGCGGCGCGAAGTGCCGGGCGAGGACCTCCGACGCGTCCGCTCCAGAAGCGAAGACCTCGGGAGCGCCCGCGCCGAGGCGGCGATGGTCGGCGACCACCTCCTCGCGCAGCGAGGGAGTCCGCGCGCCGTCGCCGAGCGCGAGCACCAGCGCACCGACGAGGCTGAGCAAAGCAGCGGCCGCCGCCGCCCCGCGCCACCCGGAGCCTGAACGCGGCGCCGCCGGCTCGGCGGTCACGGCCGCGAGGAGGCTGGGCGGCACCTCGTGCTCCGCGTCGAGGGTCTCGGCCACCCATCCCGCGACGCCTGCGAGCGCCTCCACCCGCGCGCGACACTGCACGCACGACGCGACGTGCGCCGCGACGCCCTCGGGTGCCTCGCCGTCCACGTGCGCGCTCAGGAGCGCGTCGCTCGGATGCGTCACGAAGCGCCTCCGGCCCGGGTACGGTCTGCACCCAAGCGCTCGACGAGGCTCGCCCGGCCGCGGGCGATGCGGCTGCGCACGGTACCGATGGGGACGCCGGTCATCTCCGCGATCTCCTCGTAGCGAAAGCCCCAGAGGTCGCGCAAAAGCACGGCCTCGCGCTGGGAGCCCGGGAGCGCGTCGAGGGCGTCCTCGAGGGCCGCACGATCCGGGCGTTCGACGGTCTCGGGCGCGACGCATCGCTCCGGCGCCCGCCGGTCGCTCCCGCGCACCAGGCGAAGCTCGGGTCGCGCCCGATGCGAGCGCACCCGGTCGATGTGGAGCCTGCGCGCGATGGTGAAGAGCCAGGCCCGGGCACGCCCCGGATCCTCGAGGTCGCGCCAGCGGTCGTAGGCCCGCGCGTAGGTCGCCTGCACGAGGTCCTCGGGCTCCCAGCCCTCGCGGCGCCCGCGCGTGAGCCGCCGCGCGAAGGCGAGCACGGCGCCGAGGTGCGCGAGCGTCGCGCGGTCGAAGGCGTGGCGGTCCATGGCGTCGTGGGGGCCGACGGAGCCGGGCCCGCAGAAGTTCCGCCCTCTAGGCGCCCGTCGCGGGATCCGCGTCGGTCTCGGACACCGCGTCGCCGTCGGGCACGGGGACGGCATCGGATACGGCGTCGGCGTCGGGCGCCGCGTCGGCGTCGGGCGCTGCGTCGGGGTCGGTATCTTCGCCGACCGCCGTGGCGTCGGCCTCTGCTACGGGCTCCCCCGAGGCGGCCGCAGCGTCGGCGTCGGCCTCGGCGACGAGCTCCCCCTCGGACTCCGGCGCTCCTTCGCCCTCGAAGTCCTCCTCGTCGGCGGGCGCGTCCGTCGCCGGCTGGTCGTCGAAGGGCGTGATGGTCCCGTCCGCCTCGACGATCTCGATCGCCAGCGGCACGTCGTCGCGCTTCCGCGGCCAGGACATGGACCGTCGCCCGCGCCGTCGCGGCCCCGAGAGCGTGCCGTAGCGCGCGCGCTGCCCGGGCCGGGACCAGTCGACCCATTGCGTCCGCCGATGGCGCGCGTCCACGTGCGTGAAGGTGCTCCGCGGGTAGTAGCCGCAGCCCACGTGGTCGATGCGCCGGCAGGCCTCCCAGAGCGTCCGGTTCCCGACGCCGCGGATCTTGATGTCCGCCGCGCGCCCCATGGTGTGGCGGCTCGAGGGCCGCGTGTAGCCGCCGACGGGTCGCCATCCGCTCACGAGCGAGATGGGCCGGCCACCGAAATGGTCCGAGAGCTTCGCCAGGAGCAGCGCGAGGCGCGGCTGCGGGGTCTGCGTCGCGTCCTCGTCGTGGCGCCGCATCATGCGCGCGAGCACGTCGAGGCTCTCGCGCAGCACGCGCCCCTCGCCATCGACGAGGCGGACCCGCTCGCGCTCGCCCCGGCGCACGAGCGTGACCACACCGGGCTCGGCCGGCTCGCCCCAATCGCGCGTCTCGGCCGCGGGCACGTAGGTCGGCAGCACCAGGCGCTGGCCCACGCGAAGCCGAGAGTTCCGCCGGAGCCGGTTCAGCTGGCGGAGCGTGTCCTGGGGCACGCGCACGCGCCGCGAGATGCGCCCGAGGTTGTCGCCGGGGCGCACGTAGATGACGCCCCGCTCGGGCACGCGAAGCACCTGCCCGGGGCGCAGCGTCGCGCGCCGGGAGAGGTTGTTGGCGAGGCGCAGGTCGATGACCGCCACCCGGTAGCGCCGGGCGATCGCCGCGAGCGTCTGCCCCGGCCGCACCGTATGGCTCCGGGCCGCCGACGCCGCGCCGGGCAACGCCAGCGTCGCGAGGGCGAGGCCCAGCGCCAAGGCGAGGACGCGCATCGGGAGGCGGAGGCGCACGGCCGGCCAGTATGGGCGCGCCCATGCCACCTCGGCAAAGCGCCGCGCCTGTGGAGCCACCCCTCACTTCGAGGGCCGTTGCGCGATCCGGCCCATTCGGGTAGCCCGCTCCTGCCGGCCGGGGCCGGCAAGCGAGGCACGCAGGCATGAAATACCGCGTCACCATCGACGGCGAAGAGCGGGACGTCGACGTCCAGATCACCGAGGGCGGCAGCGTCACCGTCAGCCTCGACGGCTCGCCGGTCGACGTGGACGTCACGCGCGTCCCCGGCGGCGTCAGCATGCGCCTGGACGGCAAGGTTTGGGACGTCCACGTCGGCGGCCCGAGCGACAAGATGACCGTGGCCGCGAACGTGCACCGGACCACGGCGCGGGTGGAGAGCGAGCGCCAGCGCGCCCGGAAGGCGCGCGGCGCCGGCGCGGCGGCGGCCAAGGAGCTCCGCGCGCCCATGCCCGGGCGCATCGTGGAGGTCTTCGTCGAGGCCGGGCAGGCGATCGAGGCGGGCGCTCCGCTGATCGTCATCGAGGCGATGAAGATGCAGAACGAGCTCCGCGCCGAAACGGCCGGCACCGTCGCGGGCGTCGAGGTCGCGGCCGGGCAGAACGTCGAGGGCAACGCCCTCCTCCTCCGCTTCCAGTGAGCCCGCGCCCGTGAGCCAAGGCGGCGAGTCCCGCGCGCGCCCCGAGGCCGAGCGGAAGCGAGGGCTGCTGCCCACGAAGCCGGACCCGCTCACGAGCCTCGTGCTCGTGATCCCGGTCTTCCTCGTCTACCACCTCGGGATCCTGGTCATCGACCTACGGAACGGGGTCGACCTCGTCAGCCAGGCGACCTTCGCGCTCCTCGAGCAGAGCCTCCTCGCCTACGTCGGCGTGACCCTCGGTCTCGCCGCCTGCCTGGTCGGCGCCCTCGCCTTCCTCCGGCAACGGGGCAAGGTCCGCCCCGTCGCGCTCTTCCCCGTGCTCGCGGAGAGCACGGCGCTCGCCTTCGGCATGCTGGTGAGCGTGGGCTGGGCCTCGGCGAAGCTCTTCATGGTGCTGCCCCTCGTCGACGGCGCGCGCCCGCTCGGCCCCGTCGAGAAGCTCGTCATGAGCGCCGGCGCGGGCTTTCACGAAGAGCTCGTCTTCCGCGTGATCCTCTATGGCGGCATGGCCGAGCTCGGGCGGCGAGGGCGCGAGGGCCGGCGGCCGCTGACGGCGATCCTCGGCGCCGCGCTCCTCAGCTCCCTGCTCTTCAGCGCGGTGCACTACATCGGCTCGCTCTCGGACGCCTTCACCTTCGCGAGCTTCTTCTTCCGCTTCCTGGCCGGGGTGTACCTCGTCACGGTGTACGAGCTCCGGGGCTTCGCGGTCGCGGTCTACACGCACACGATCTACGACCTCCTGGTGTTCTTCCTGCTGTGAGCGCGGCGAAGGGTCGGCGTCGGAGAGCTCGCGGGCGCCAGGCGGCGCTGGGGCTCTGGCTCGCGGCGCTCGCACCGGGAGCGGCGTCCGCGGACTGGCTCGTGGCGTTGCCGGCGTGCGGGCAGCCGGCCCACGAGGTGGGCGCGGGGCTTCGGCTGGCGTACCCGCGACCGGGGCTCCCGGCGCTCGTCGAGGCCGGCGACGAGCTCGTGATCCGCGCCCGCGTGGCCGCGCCGCTCACGCCGGCGCCGGGCATCCAGAACCCGCGGGCGCTCCGCGGCTTCCACGCGCGCCTGGAGGGGCGCTCGGTCCCGCTCGGCGGTTCCGCCCCCGCCGAGCACGTCTACGACGTCCGGGTCCGGGACGTGCGCTCGGAGGGGCCGACGGGGCGGCTCATGCAGGTGCGCGTGCGGGTCCCGCCCTGGGCGGCGCCGGGCACCTACGATCTCTTCCTGGCGGCCATGCGGAGCGGCCACGTGCACGCAGCGGGGGTCGTCCGCGTGCTCGCCCCGGGCGCCACGCCACGCCTCGCGCGCCTCCCCGCGAACCCCGACGCCGCCGCTCTCGCCCACGCCCCCGTGGACGTGTGGGTCGCGGAGCGCCTGCCCGAATCGCTCGCGCGCCCGGAGCCCGGCGAAGGGCTCCCGGTGCTCGCGGCGGACGCGGACGCACGGCTCGCGATCGGCGGCTCGACGAGGCGCCTCGGCTGCGCGGGAGGCGACGCCCTCGAAGCGTCGGCGCCGCCCGCGCTGGGCCGGCTGGAGGCGCGGGACGGCTCGCTTCGCAATGGCGGCGACGCTCTCCTCGAGCTCTGGCTCCGCGTGCCGGAAGGGGTGCCTACGGCGCTCGTGCCCGCTCCCCTGGGGGCCTGGCCGAGCACGAACGTGCGCCCCGTCGGACGGCGGCCCGGCCGCGTGCTCCGGGTGCAGCTGGGCCCTGGGGAGAGGCTTCAAACGCGGGCGGGCACGCCGGCCGCCTCCCCGCGCATCACGCCGCCGGAGCGCGCCACGGCCCACGCCATCGCCCGCGTGCGGGTCGCCGCACGGGGCGCGACGGGTATCGCGCTCGCCTGGGAGGAGGACGGCATGGCCTGGATCCCCGGCGAGGAGGGGCATGCGGAGCTCACCCCGCGAACGCTGGGCGCCGTCGAGCTCCACGCCCTCGCCCTCACGCCGGAGCACGCCTCCCGGGCCCAGGCCGCCCTCCGCGTCGAGACCTACCGGCGCGCCGCCTGCGCCGCCGCGGGCCCCGAAGGCGCGCTCCCAACGGCTTTCTGGCCGCTCGCGGCCCTCCTTGGCACGCTCCGGCGAGCGCGCTATGCCGGCCGCGCTCGGGTCGGACGTCCCCGCCGCGGGAATGCGGCTCACGCCGTCCGCCGTTCCGGCCCCGGGACCCCCCGCTCCCTCGGACGCCCATGACCCGCACCGCCCCCCTCCTCGCCCTCCTGGCCTTCACCGCGACCTTTGGCTGCGCGAAGCCCATCGAGGGGACGACCATCGACGACACCCCGGAGAACCGGGAGGTGATGGAGTTCGTCGAGGACTACCGACGGGCCGTCGAGGACCGGGACGTGGGCGCGCTCCTCCGCCTCACGTCCGAGGACTATTTCGACGACAACGGCACGCCCACGGGGGACGACGACCTGGACTACACGCGGCTTCAGGAGAAGCTCGTGGCCTGGTCCGAGCGCGTCCAGGACGTCCGCTACGACATCAAGTTCCGGAACGTCGCCCACGTCGACGGCCGCATCATCGTCGAGGTCACCTACGGCGGGCGCTTCCTGACCGCCGCCCCCGACGGCGAGGAGCGTTGGTCCAGGCGCATCGCGAACCATCGCCTGATCCTCCAGCGCGAGGGCGACGGCGAGCTCCGCATCGTGGCCGGTCTCTGACCCCGCCCGGGGACGGCGCGCGGTTTGCGCGTTGTCTCCTCTGGAAGGGGTCGGCTAGCATCGGAGCGCCTCGATGAGCGGCCAACGGAAGAAGCTCGGGCGCATCCTGCTCAAGCAGCGCCTCGTGACGCCCGAGGAGCTCGAGGGTCTCCTCGAGGAGCAGCGCTCGCGGCCGGGGCAGCGCCTCGCGTCGACGGCGCAATCGGTCGGCATGGTCGGCGCGAAGGAGCTCCTTCAGGCGCTGAGCGAGCAGCACGGGCTCCCGGGCATCGACCTGGGCCAGGTGGTGGTGCCCATCGAGAACCTCCGGCTCGTGCCCGAGGACATCGCGAAGGCGCAGCGCATCCTCCCCATCCTCGTGAAGGAGGACCGGATCTTCCTCGCGATGGCCGACCCCGGCGACAAGCGGGTCATCGACGAGATCGAGTTCGTGACCGGGCGCCGGGTCTTTCCCTACGTCGCGCTCCAGGAGTCCCTGGAGAAGGTCATCGACGCCTGCTACCGGCAGGCCGACGACGGGGACGGCCACTACATCGGCCCCTCGGTCCCGCCGGACTATCTCGAGTCCTTGGGCCTCGCGCCGCCCTCCGGCCGCGGCGCCCGCGTGTCGTCGATTCCGCCGACGGAGCCCTCGGGCATCGTGCGCGAGACGAGCGACGAGCTCGGCATCGCGGAGCTCGAGGCGCAGATCCCCGAGGGCCAGCGCGTCAGCGGCCCGAGCACGCAGACCAACGAGCCCTTCGCCTCGCAGGTCGCGCCGCTTCCCGGCCCGGACGACGACCCCCGGGTACGCCCCGAGACGCCAAAGGTGCTCCTCGTCGACGACGAGGACGACATCCGGAAGCTCCTTCGCCGCGTGCTCGAGCAGAAGGGCTTCGACGTGGCCGAGGCCGCCAAGGGCCTCGAGGCGCTGCAGAAGGTCCGGGACGAGGCTCCGGACGTGATCCTCCTCGACGCGATGCTGCCGGAGGTGCACGGCTTCGACATCTGCCGGCGCATCAAGGGCTCCAAGCGCTACGGGCACATTCCGGTCATCATGGTGAGCGCGATCTACCGGGGTTGGCGTGTCGCCGAGGATTTGAAGGCCAGTTATGGCGTCGAGGTCTTCCTCGAGAAGCCCTTCAAGATCTCCGACGTGGTGACGCACGTCGAGCGCGCGCTCGATGGCCGCCCGGCCGAGGTCCAGGCGCAGGAGCAGCTCAGCGCCGAGGCCGGCGCGGCCCTCGAGGCGGGCATGGACGCCTACCGCGGCGGCGATATCGACGGCGCCATCGCCCACCTCCGCGAAGGCATCGGCATCGACCCGCTGAGCTTCCAGCTCCACTACCACCTGGGGCTACTCCAGGGGCGGCGGGACGAGACCTTCGAGGCGATTCACCAGCTGGAAACGGCCGTCGACCTACAGCCGAAGAACTTCTCGGCGTTGAAGAACCTGGCGGTCCTCTACCAACGGGCCGGCTTCAAGCACAAAGCCATCGAGATGTGGGAGCGCGCCCTGGGCACCGCTCCCGACGACGACACCCGGAAGAGCATCAAGGACCACCTCATGAGCCTCCTCTGAGGCCCGGGGCGCGGAGCCGCCCAAGCCCGTCCGAGGACGGGGGTCGGAAGGGAGGGCTCGGTGCCCTATAGTGCCCTCGCGCACGCTTCGGGGGCAGCCGGATCGCCATGAAATTCCTCTGCGACAACTGCAAGGCGAAGTACCAGATCCCCGACGAGAAGATCGCCGGTCGGACGCTGCGCATGAACTGCCGCAAGTGCGGGAGCGCGATCGTCATCAAGGGCCCTCCGGCGGAGCCCGGCGCGCGGCGCACCGCCGGCCCGGCGACAGGCCGGCGCCGCGGCCGTTCCAGCGTGAC
>JBCDGX010000026.1:0-17597 GCA_038750805.1 Myxococcota bacterium | reverse complement strand
CGCGTCCGCGTCGAGCTGCGCGCGGACCTCGGCCGGCGCGAGCGCGATGGCCGGGCCCTCGCGGGGCAGCACGGGCCGCGGGAGGGCCGCGAGGAAGTAGATGCACCCCGCGGCGAAGGTCGCGACGATGAGGCGCGCGCCCGACGAGGTCATGCGGCCCCGGGGCGCCGGATCCATGCGGGCGGCGGCCGCCTCGCCTTCCGCGATGGCGGCGGCGAGCGCATCGGCGGCGGCGTCGTTCTTGACCTCGTCAGGCGGCACGGCTACTCCAACGCTCCACCCCTGCCCCGCAGGAGACCCTGGTGCCCGGCCGCCGCGTCCACGAACGATTCGCCTGTGAGCTCCCCGTCATCGTCCTCGAAGGCGAGCGTGAGCTTCCCGCCACGGCGTCGAACATCAGTCTCGGCGGCTTGTACGTAATCACGGACGAGCGCCTCGAGTACGGCACGGAGGTGAAGGTACGGTTCCGCGTTCCCGCCCTCAAGGAGGACGCGGAGCCCCGGGCCACCGTGCGTTGGCTCCGCGACGACGGCTTCGGCGTGCAGTTCGGCAGCCTTCGGGCCCTCGAGGTCTGGGCGCTGAACCAGTTCTTCAAGGGCCTCGAGAGCCAGCCCGAGCCGTGAGCGAGACGGGTTCCGTGAAACCTCGGGCCGAGTCGACGCGGGCGAGCACCGCGGAGCACCGTCCAGGTGCGGAGCCATCGAGCACCGCGGAGCACCGTCCAGGTGCGGAGCCATCGAGCACCGCGGAGCACCGTCCAGGTGCGGAGCCATCGAGCACCGCGGAGCACCGTCCAGGTGCGGAGCCATCCAGCAGCGCCCGCGGCGCGGTGAAGCGGGAGGCCGCCGCCGCCGTGGGCAAGCGCCAGCTCGAGATGATGAGCTCGGTGCCGCGCATCGACGAGTGGTACTTCGACAAGCTCGGCGAGCACGTCCACGGCGACGTGCTCGAGATCGGTGCGGGCATCGGGAGCCTCTCCGTGCGCCTCCGGCCGAAGGCCCGCTCGCTCGTCGTGACCGAGGTGGACGCGCCGCTCCTCGCGCGCCTCGACGAGCGCTTCGCCGGCGACCCGAAGGTCGAGGTGCTCCGCTACGACCTCGAGGGGCCCGCCCCCGCCGCGATCGCCGACCGGCGCTTCGACGTGGTCTTCAGCTGCAACGTGCTCGAGCACCTCGAGGACGACGTCGCGGCGACGCGCCGCCTCGTCGACCTGCTGCGGCCCGGCGGCTGGTTCCTCGCCTACGTGCCCGCCGTGCCCTGGGCCTTCGGGACCCTTGACGAGGCCGTCGGCCATCACCGCCGCTACACGCACGGGACGCTCGGGAAGCTCGTCGAGGACGCCGGGCTCTCGCTCGTGCGCCTCGAGGCGATGAATCCCCTCGGGCTCCTCGGCTGGTTCGTGAACGGGCGCATCTTCCGCCGCGCCTCGCCGGGCGGCGGACAGATGAAGCTCTTCGAGCGCCTCGTGCCCGCGCTCCGGGCGCTGGAGCGGCGACCGCCGCCCATCGGGCTCGGGCTCATCGTGCACGCCCGGAAACCCGGGCGGACGACGCCTTAGGCCAGCGGGAGGGCGCGGGCGCGCTCGCCGGTGAGTCGGTACATGGCGTTGGCGAGGGCCGCGCCGAGGGGGCCGAGCGGCGGCTCGCCGACGGGCCCGGGCACGCCCGTTCCGTCGATGAGCTCGACCTCCACGCGCCGGGGCGCGTGCCGCATCAGGGCCATGCGGTAGGGCCCGTAGATGACCGGCCGAAGCGAGCCCTCGCGGACCTCCATGCGCTCGTAGAGCGAGGCGCTGATGCCCATGCAGATCGAGCCCTCGCACTGAGCGCGGACCTGGTCCGGGTTCACGGCGAGGCCCGGGTCCATGGCGAGGAAGACGTCGTGTACCTTCGGCTGCCCGTCCTCCATGGAGAGGTCGACGACGGCCGCCGCGGGCGTCCCGCCATCGGTCGAGCAGGCGAAGCCCATGGCCCGGCCGCCCTGGGCCTCGTTCCGGTAGCCGGCCTTCTCGGCGGCGGCCTCGACGACCCGCTTCATGCGCTGGCCGGCGGGATCGTCGCCGAGGTGGGCGAGGCGGTAGGCCACGGGGTCTTGACCGGCCTTCTCCGCCAGCTCGTCCATGAAGGACTCGATGGCGAAGGTGTTCGCGAGCAGGCCGAGGCTCCGCCACCAGCTCGTCGCGAAGGGGAGCTTCACGTGCCAGCTCACGGCTTCGTGGTGCGGGATGCGCCCGTACTGGATGAAGCCGCCGCGGAAGGCGCCGATGTCCGTGCCCATCATCGTGTTCATCGCCTCGGGGAAGATCGCCGAACCGTAGGCGACGTCCCCGCTCGAGAACTCGTGCTTCATCGCCTCGATGCGGCCGTCCGAGCCGAGGCGCGCCTGCATGATGTGGTGCGTGGGCGGCCGGAAGGTGTCGTGCTGGAACTCCTCCTTGCGCGTGAAGAAGCACTTCACGGGCTTGCCGACGGCGCGGGAGAGGATGGCCGCCTGGATGGCGTTCGGCGTGTGGAGCCGCCGGCCGAAGCCGCCGCCGAGGTAGGTCGGGACGACGTTCACGGCCTCGGGCTCGAGGCCCAGGCGCGCCGCCACCTCATCGCGGGTCACGCGCGGGACCTGCGTCGAGAGGGTCACCGTCGCGCCGTCCGCGCCGACGTCGGCGAGGGCGCCGTTCGGCTCGAGCTGCGCGTGAGCGCCGATGGGGCTCGTGAACTCGGCGCGGACGACGTCCGAGCCCTCGAGGGCGCCCTTCGCGTCACCCTCGCGCTGGATGATCATCGGCGTGCCCTCGCCGACGCGGATCATCGCCTCGATGTCCTCGGTCTCCCAGGCGCGCTCGGTGCGCCACTCGGCGGTGATGGCGCGCTTGGCGGCCTCGGCCTGCATGCGCGTCTCGGCGACGACGCCGACGAAGTCGTCCTCCTGGACCACCTGGACGACGCCCGGCATGCCCTCGGCGGCGCTGGTGTCCGCGCTGACGAGCGTGGCGCCGATGCGGTCCGAGCGGACGATGGACCCGTGGAGCATGCCCTCGGTGCTCGCGTCCATGCCGAAGATGGGCGCGCCGAAGACCTTGGCCTCCAGATCGATGCGGGGGATGGGCTGGCCGACGAAACGGCAGTCGGAGACGTCCTTCAGGGGCGGCGTCTCGGCGAGCTCCCAGGTCTCGACGCCCGCGGCGATCTCCCCGTAGGTCATGGACTGCCCGCCGCCGGAGACGACGCCGTTGTCGACGCTCAGGCTCGCGGCGTCCGCGCCCATCTTCTTCGCGGCCTCGGCGACGAGGGTCGCGCGCAGGGTGGCGGCGAGGGAGCGGAGCGGCTTCCAGAGGCCGGAGACCGAGAGGCTCCCGCCCGTGGACATGCCGTCGACGACGCCCGTGGCCGTCGCCGCGTGCACCACCACGCCGCGCCCGAGGTCGCCCTCGAGCTCGTCGGCGGCCATCTGGGCGAGGCTGGTGAAGGTGCCCTGGCCCATCTCGACCTTCGGGCTGAAGAGCCGGATGCGCTCGTCCGCGGTGATCTCGAACCAGAGCGTCGGGTCCGTGGCGTCGCCCATGTAGGACGGCTCCACCGAGTCCATCATCGCGAAGATCTCGCGGCGGAGCGGGTTCCGGGCGAGGTAGCCGACGCCGAGCATCACGCCCGTGCCGCCGGCGAGGCCGCGCAGGATGAAGCCGCGGCGGGAGAGCTTTTTCTTCGCCGGCTTCGACTCGGGCGTCGCGTCACTCATGGGCGGCCTCCTCGGCGGGCGCGGGGTAGGCGTCGGCGGCCTCGGCGGCCTCGGGAGCGGGCTCGGCGACGGCCGGAGCCGCCGCGGCGGCCGCCTCGCGGGTGAGCTCCGCCGCGCGATGGATGGCCTTCCGCATGCGCACGTAGGTGCCGCAGCGACAGACGTTCACGATGTTCCGGTCGATGTCGTCGTCCGTCGGCGAAGCGTTCTTCGAAAGGAGCGCAGCCGTCGCCATGATGAAGCCCGGCTGGCAGTAGCCGCATTGGGGCACGATCTCCTCGACCCAGGCCTGCTGCACCGGATGCGGCGCCTCCGGCGTGCCGAGGCCCTCGAGGGTGACGATGGTCTTGCCCTCGGCGTAGCGCGCGGGGAAGGAGCACGAGCGGACGGCGTCGCCGTCGATGTGGATCGTGCAGGCCCCGCAGGCGGCGCGGCCGCAGCCGAACTTCGTGCCCTTGAGGTCGAGCTCGTCGCGGAGCACCCAGAGGAGCGGCTGGTCGCCGTCGGTCTCGAGGGTCTTCGCCTCGCCATTCAGCGTGAAGGTGAGTCTCACGGGTTCGCTCCGTTCTCGCGCGGCGCGGGGATGGGCGCCCCGGCCTCGATCCACGTGTGCACGGCCGCCTTGTAGGTCTCGAGCGCCACCGGCGGCGGCGTGCGCGGGTTGCCCTCGCCGTCGACGCCGGGCTCCCAGGCCCAGAGCACGAGCTCGTGCTCGGTGAGGTGGTGCAGGAGGTCCTGCGCGCTCCGGCCGCCGTTCTTCGCCGGGTCCATCATCGAGCGCGCGATCGCGTAGCGGTCGAGGCCCTCCCAGGCCATCGACGCGGGCGCCAGCGACCAGGCGGCGGTGCCCGGGACCCCGGACCACGCGTTGTTCGAGGCCTGGTGGCAGGTGGTGCAGCGAAGCGCGTCGTAGCCGTGCAGGTCCTCGCCGCCGGCGACGCCGAAGAGGTGCGGGCGGGCGGCATCGGTCTGCTTCGGGATGCCGTCGTTCGGATGGCAGTTGACGCAGCGCGGGCTCGTCAGCGCGTCCATCATCGTGTGGAAGGCCGCCTCGGCGGCCTCGCGCTCTTCGGGCGTGAGCTCGGGCGGCGGGGCGGCCTCGGCCCCCGCGTCGACCGCACCGTGGTCTTCGTCGCCGTGGCCCTCCTGGGCGGCGCCCTGCCCGAGGCCGAAGCCGGCGACGAGAACGGCCCCTACGAGGGCCAAGGGGCCCCGCCTTCCGATGTGCATCGAGTGCATCGCGGCTTCCTCCGAGAGGGGAAGCGTCGCCGGTCGTGGACGTCGCGTCACTCGCATTCGGTGCCAAAGCAATCGCGCAGCGCGCCACCCCGGGGCACCATGGGGCGATGACGCCCGCGAGAGGTCAAGGATTCCGCATCGGCGCGGCCTGGAAGCTGGTGCTCGCCGAGCTCGGTATCGACGGCTGCGCCGTGCTGCGCCGGGCGCGCCTCCCGGCGGACCTCTTCGACCACCAGGAGGCCGTGCTCGCCGTCGAACAGAAGTACGCGCTCTGGCGTGCGCTCGAGGCCGAGGCGCCGGACCCCCTGCTGCCGCTCCGGCTGGTCCAGTCGGTTCGCCCGGAGGTCTTCGACCCTCCGGTCTTCGCGGCGCTCTGCAGCCCGAACCTGCGCACGGCGCTCGAGCGGCTCCGCCTCTTCAAGCCGGTGATCTCGGCGATGCGCATGGTGGTCGACGTGACGCCCGAGGCGGTGGACATGCACCTGGTCTGGCCGCCGGGACCGATGCGGCCGCGGGTGTACGCGCTCACGGAGCTCGCCTTCTTCGTTAGCCTCGCGCGGACGGCGACCCGCACGGAGATCCGGCCCCTGCGCGTGGAGCTGGCGGAGCCGCCCCCGGAGGAGCCGCGCCTGCACGCGCACTTCGGCGTGCCGCTGTGCCGCGGGTTTGTGGACCGCGTCGTCTTCGACCGCGCTGACGCCGAGCTTCCCTTCCTCACGGCGAACGACGCCATGTTCGCGATGCTCGAGACGCAGCTGAAGCTCCAGCTCGACCCCCGGGGCGGCGAGGCCGAGGGCGGGCGCGTGCGCCGTGCGCTCCTCGAAGCGCTCCCGGCCGGGCGCACGAGCATCGACCACGTCGCCGCCATGCTCGGGACGAGCCGCCGGACGCTCCAGCGCCGCCTCGACGCGGAAGGCACCACGTTCTCAGCTCTCCGGGACGACGTCCGGAACGAGCTAAGCCGGCGCTATCTCGCCGGCACGCAGCTCACGTTCACGGAGATCGCCTTCCTCCTCGGCTACGAGGAGCCGAGCTCCTTCTTCCGGGCGTACCTGCGCTGGAGCGGAGAGACGCCGGAGAGCACGCGCCGACGCGCGGCGCTCGACGCGGGCGCGAGCGCCGAGTAGCCGGCGCCGACGCGGCCCCCCCCGAAGCCCCTAGCCGCGCTGGCGCCGCGCACGCGCCACGGTGAGGGACGCCATGTGCACGATGGTGCTCACGGTCGTCCCCTGCTGGAGCACGTTCACGGGCTTCCGCATGCCGAGCACCAGGGGCCCGACGAGCTCGGAGCCGAATGAGGCGAGGAGCTTGTAGGCGATGTTGCCGGCGCCGAGGTTCGGGAAGACCAGCACGTTCGCGTCGCCCCCGAGGCGGTGAAAGGGGTACTCGGCGCGCCGCGACTCGAGGAGCGCGACGTCGGCCTGCATCTCCCCGTCCACCGCGAGGCCCGGGCGGAGCGCGCGGACCTTGTCGGCGGCGCGCGCCATCTTCCGAGACGCCGCGTGCGGTGCGTCGCCAAAGTTGCTGAAGGAGAGCATGGCGACGCGCGGCGTCAGCCCGAGCTCCTCGGCGAGGTCCGCGCTCAGGAGCGCCGCCTCGACGAGCGTGTCCTCGTCCGGGTCGACGTTCACCGTCGTGTCCGCGAAGAGCTTGAGCCCGCCCTTGGTCACGACGAGGTAGCAGCCCGCGGCGCGGCGCACGCCCTCGGCGACGCCGATGATCTGGAGCGCCGGGCGAATAGTCTCCGAGTAGGGCGCGGTGATCCCGCTGAGCACGCCGCCGACGTCGCCCTCCTCGAGCATCATCAGCGCGTAGTGCGTGCGGCTCCGCTCGAGGATGCGGCGTGCCCGCGTGAGCGTGATGCCCTTGCGCTGCCGGAGCTCATGGAAGCGCGCGACGTAGGCCTCCATCTTCGGCCGGTACTGGGAGTCGACGATCTCGACGCCCTTGAGGTCCACGCCGAGCTCCTCGGCGCGCTCGCGGATCACGCGCGTCCGGCCGAGGAGCACCGGCAGGGCGATGCGCTCGTTCTCGATGACGTCGACGGCGCGGAGGATCGTGTCGTTCTCTCCCTCGGGGAAGACGACCTTGCAGGGGTCGCGCTTCGCCACGTTCGTCACGTGCACGAGCACGCGGCGCGTGGGGTCCAGGCGGCGCGTGAGCTGCTCCCGATAGGCCTCGACGTCGACGGACTCCTGGGCGACGCCGGCCTTCATGGCCGCCTCCGCCACCGCGGGCGCGAGCCAGCTCAGCGAGCGGGGGTCGCCGGGCTTCGGGATGACGTAGTCCTTGCCGAACTTCAGCGCCTCGCCGCCGTAGGCCCGGAGCACGGCGTCGTCGACGCCGATGCGCGCGAGGTCCGCCAGGGCCCGGGCCGCGGCGAGCTTCATCTCGTCGACGATGTGCGTGGCGGCCACGTCGAGGGCGCCGCGGAAGAGGTAGGGGAAGCCGAGGACGTTGTTCACCTGGTTGGGGAAATCGCTCCGGCCCGTCCCGACGATGGCGTCCGGGCGCGCCGCCCGCGCCTCCTCGTAGCCGATCTCCGGATCGGGGTTGGCGAGCGCGAAGACGATCGGCCGCTCGTTCATGCGCTTCAGCATCTCGCCCTTCACGATGCCGCCGGCGGCGAGGCCGATCATCACGTCGGCGCCCTCGAGGGCCTCGCCGAGGTCCCGGGTCGCGGCGCCCGGGGGCTGGGCGAAGGCCCGGCGGTAGCGGTCGACGCCTTC
This sequence comes from Myxococcota bacterium, assembly GCA_038750805.1. Classification (GTDB taxonomy): domain Bacteria; phylum Myxococcota_A; class Polyangia; order Polyangiales; family Houyiibacteriaceae; genus CALCTH01. The sequence goes on along the minus strand of JBCDGX010000026.1, from coordinate 9,897 downwards.
GCGGTCCGTGGTGATCACGCCGTCGAGGTCGAAGAGCGTGATGTTCTCGCGCTTCACGCCGAGCTTGGTCCAGAGGCGCATGCTCCCGAGCGCCGCGGCGCCGGCGCCGATGCAGACGACCCGGAGCGCGGCGAGCTCCTTCTCCTGGAGCTCGCTCGCGTTGAGGAGCGCCGCGGCGCTGATGATCGCCGTCCCGTGCTGGTCGTCGTGGAAGACCGGGATGCCCATGCGGGCCTCGAGGGTCTCCTCGATGAAGAAGCACTCCGGCGCCTTGATGTCCTCGAGGTTGATGCCGCCGAAGGTCGGCTCGAGGGCCGCGACGACGTCGCAGAAGCGCTCCGGGTCCGCCGCGTCGACCTCGATATCGAAGACGTCGATGTCCGCGTACTTCTTGAAGAGGACCGCCTTGCCCTCCATGACCGGCTTCGCCGCGAGGGGACCGATGTCGCCGAGGCCGAGCACGGCCGTGCCGTTGGTCACGACGGCGACGAGGTTCCTCCGCGCCGTGTAGCGGCCCACGGCCCGCGGATCCGCGCGGATGGCGCGGCAGGGCTCGGCGACGCCCGGGGAGTAGGCCAGGCTGAGATCCCGCTGGCTCGCGAGCGCCTTGGTCGGCACCACCTCGAGCTTTCCGGGGCGTCCTTCGGAGTGATACGCGAGCGCGTCTTCCTTGCGGAGCATGCCCGGGAGCATAGGTCGGCTGGACGGTACGCGTTGACGCTCTTATGTTGCGCAATCGCCTCCTAGGGGGGTCGACCGCGTCGAAATCCCGACGATCCGTCCGTACCGGTGCACCGTGTCTGCCGCACGCCCGAAGTCACTTTTCATCCTGCCGAACCTGTTCACGCTCTCGAGCGTGCTCTGCGGGTTCTACGCCATCCTCGTGTCGGCGAACCCGGCGGCGACGAGCGATGATTTCTACCGGGCGTCGATGCTCATCGTCTTCGCGATGTTCTTCGACACCATCGACGGGCGCGTCGCGCGGCTGACCAAGACGCAGAGCGCCATCGGCGTGCAGCTCGACAGCCTTGCGGACGTCGTGAGCTTCGGCGTGGCGCCGGCGGTGCTGGTCTATCGCTGGGGCCTCGACGAGCTCGGGACCATCGGCGTGCTCGGTGGCTTCGCCTACATCGCCTGCGGCGCGATCCGCCTCGCGCGCTTCAACGTGCTGGCCATGGAGAGCTCGGGCGCGCCCAAGGCGCCGGGCAAGTACATCCTCGGGCTGCCGATTCCCGGCGCCGCGGCCGTGCTGGTCTCGATGGTCGTCGCCTATCACGCGGCGGGTCGGCTCCCGGCCGGGCCCTACGTGCTCCTCGCGGTCGTCGTGGCCCTCGCCCTCCTGATGGTCAGCACGATCCGCTTCCGCTCCTTCAAGGATCTCCGGCTCACCTGGCGGACGGTGATCTTCGTGAGCGCGGCCATCGGCGGGACGCTGGTGGTGGCCCGCTTCGCGAGCCTCGCCTTCGCGTTCATGTGGCTCCTGACGAGCTACATCGTCATCGGCGTCTTCGAGACCTTCGTGGTCATCGCCCGGCGCCGCGGCGGGAGCGACGAGACCGAGGCGGCTGACGAGCCGAGCGACGAGAGCTCGCCGCCGGGGCGACACGTCGAGGCCTGAGCGGGCCCGCAGGGCGGCCCGGTCCCCGTGCCCATGCCCATGCCCATGCCCATGCCCATGCCCATGCCCGCTATGGGTCGCGTAGGTCTGGATGAGCCGCACGAGCATCGAGACCCCCTGCTTCGCGTCGCGCGCTTGCGGGCGCGCGGGCCTACGCGGGTTGGGCAAGCCCTAACCCGGAGCGGGCAGGGGCAGGGGCACGGGCAGGGGCACGGGAGCAGGGGCGCTTTCGGCGCCCTGCTAGAGCCCGAGGGGGCGGGGGCCCGTGCGGAAGGTGGTCGAAAGGGGCGGGCTGGCGCAGGTGCCCCCGACGACGCCCGCGTCGAAGATCTGCGCCCCGGCCCGGGCGCTCACGCGGAGCTCGAAGGCGTCGCTCTCCGGGATCTCCGGGCCGATGAAGGGGTTGCCGATCTCGGCCTCGGCGATCTTCCTGACCACGCGGGCCTGCGGGGCGCCCGCGGGATCGTCCGGTCGGTCTTCGTCGATGCGGATGGGTGAGCGCAAGAGATCGATCACCGCGGCGCCGGGCTCGACGATCTCGAGGCGCACCTCGTGGGCCGTGGGCGCCTCCTCGCAGCGGTCGAGCACGATGCGGTAGCGGAAGGGCGTCCCCGGATCGTCGACGGGGATGCGGTCCGGCGCCCACTCGGCCTCGCGCACGATGGCGTACTCGTAGGGGAGGCAGTTGTTCACGACGCGCCCCGCGCAGCTCGCGCGAAGGCACGCCTCGGCCTGCTCCGGCGTGTCGCAGATCGGGATCTCGTCCTCGCCGCAGCCCAGCGCGAGCAGCGTCAGCAGGAGCGGCATCAGGACGGTGCGAAGAGCGGACGGGATGACAAGCATGGGAGGCGGGCCTTCAAGAGCGGTGCCAAGGCGGCGCGCTCATTCTGGCGTGCTTTGTTCGCCGCGCCGAACGCGGGGGCTCGTGGGGTTCGCGTAGACCGTCACGATCGGAACGCCGTCGTAGCGGAGCACGTGCACCGGCTGGGTCGTGCCGAAGGCCACCCAGGCCTGGGCGTCGACCTCGAGGAAGTGGTCCTCGTGGTGGACCATGACCAGGTCCGCGCCGCGGACGTCACCGATGGCGCGGATGTTCCGCGGGATGTGCCCGTCGCGCTGGAGCATCTCCCACGCCTGGTAGGTCGTGTCGCCGAGCCAGACGGTCCCGCCCTCGGGGAGCGTCTCGCGCAGGAAGGGCACGAGCGACCCGGTCGTGAAGCCCCAGAACTGCCGGTTCATGCCGTGGTCCGCGGCGCCGGGCACCCCGCCGGCGGCGAAGGTGTAGTGCGAGAGGCCGAAGGGGTGGCTGTGGATCGTGTCGAGGGCCGAAGGCAGCAGCAGCACCGACGCCGCCGCGGTCCGCCCCACCCCCACCGGGACGCGGGAGCCGAGCGCCGCGCCCAGCGCGTGCGCGACCTTCCGGAAGCCCACGCCGGCGTAGAGCCCCAGGAAGGGATAGGCAGGCATCCAGTGCTTGGTCCCGCCGAAGATCGGCGAGGACGGGAGCGCGATGACCACCATCGGCGCGAGGAGCCCGCCGACGAGGAGGACGTCGGTGAAGAGCTGGTCCGGCGAAACGCCGGAAGGGCGCCAGAGCCGCGTCGCGAGGCGCGAAGAGAACGCCGGGAGCATCGCCGGGAGCCGCGCCCAGAGCCCGAGGAGCGCGAGCACGAGGGTCGCCGCGGAGACCGTGAAGGCCGTGAGCACGAAGGGGTAGCTCACGGGGAAGGGCGGCTCGAAGTAGGTGAACCCGAAATAGGCGATGTTGTAATAAACGTGGTTCACGTGGAAGCGCACGTACCAGCCCAGCCGGGGCAGGGTGTCGTGCCAAAGCCAAGGCCAGCTGCCGATGAAGATCAGCGGGCCGATCGTCACCATGGCGACGAGCCACCAGGGCCGGGGATGCGGGCGTCGCGGGCCCTCGTCCGGGCGCGCGGGGAGCACGCGGCGACCGGCCGCCATCCAGGCCTGGTGAATCAGGAAGATGCCCGGGAGGAGCCAGGCGTTGTGCTTCGTGGCGAGGGCCAGGCCGAAGGCGAGGCCGCAGATCCATGCCCAGCGCGGCGAGGCCAGAGCGCGCCAATAGGCGTAGATGGTCCAGGTGACCATCAGCACGATGGGCACGTCGAAGCAGTCGAGATGCGCGTGATAGAAGACCCGCGGCATCAGGGCGAAGGCCACGGCGGCGAAGGCGCCGGCCTGCCGCCCGAAGACCTGCGCACCGAAGACGTAGATCAGCCAGAGGAGCAGCCCGCCCGTGACCATGCCGGGGAAGCGGAAGGCCTCGTGCTGCGAGGGGAAGAGCTCCCAGCGCTCCTGCGCGAGCCAGCTGAGCCCGAAGAGCGCCTTCATCAGCGCCGGATGCTCGTGGTTGTAGTCCCAGGCCCGGTCGATGGCGCGGCGCTCGAGGGCGCCCTCCTTGCCCTCGGCCACGTCGCTCAGCCAGAGCGCGTAGTCCTGGGCGGCGACGACGTAGAAGCTCTCGTCGCGGCTCATGGCGAGCTCGCCGCTCGTCGCGAGCAGGAGCACCACGTAGAGCACGCCCAGGCCGGCGCCGAGGGCGTGGTCGCGGAGCGAGAGCCTCACTCCACGCTCCGCGCGGGTCCGCGCACCGTGGCCGCCCAGCAGAGGGTGCGGAGGTCGGGGTTCGGGGAGGTGACGGCGATGGCGATGGCGCCGCGCTCTCCGCGGAGGGCCTCGGGGATCGAGATCTCGGCGCGCTTCCAGCCGTCCCCGTCGAGATGGCGGAGGCGCCCGAGGGAGCTGCCGTTCACGCTCACGTCCAGGTCCACGGGGACGCCGAGGCGGCGCCGCTCGTGGTCGTAGTAGAGGCCCGCGTGCAGGACGATGCGCTCTCCGAGCTCGACGTCCGTGAAGCGCGTGGTGATGGGCTCGTTGCCGGCGGGGTGCTGCCAGACGCAGCGCCGGGGCATGAGATCGAGGTCCTCGATGACGGTCTCGCCGACGAAGAGCCAGGACTCGGGACCGCACACGTGGGCCTCACGCGGCCAGAGGGGCCCGGCGAAGAGCCCGCCGCCGCGCGCGGCCTGCCGGCGCCAGCGGCACGTCCGATCGCCGCGCGTGACCGCCGCGCGCGGGAGCTGGTCCACGAGGTCGACGAGCACGGGGCTCGGGCCGAGATCCCAGCGCCGCACCGTGAGGGCCCCGACGCGCTGCGCGAGCTCCGGGTCGCCCTCGGGCGTCCAGGGTCCCGTCCGCCCGCGGCTCGAGATCTCCCAGACCCGCGCGTAGGGCGCGAGGTCGCTCCGGCCCGCGTGCGCCGCGGGGATCAGGTCCCCGAGCTGCTCGCGGAGGATCGGGTCGACCCACCCCGGCGCGCCGACGATGGTGTCCCCGGGCTCGAAGCCCTCGCGCACGAGGGCCGCGGCCCGCGCCCAATCTTCCGGGGCGGGGACGCGGGCCCGCACGACGAGCTGGCCGAAGGTCTCCACCAGCGCGAGCGCCAGCACGAGGAGCAACCAGCGCCGAGGGGCTCGTCGCTCGGCGCCGCGCGTTCCGGGAGCTTGGGCGTTCACGCGCCGGGGATGGTAGGCGGCCCCGCGCGGGTTTCAAGCGCGACGCCGCGTTCACGCACCCGGGCTGTCAGGAGCCGTCGTCGCAGTTGTAGGAGACGCTCATCTCGCGGAGGACCGGGGAGCTCAGCCGGTCGCGGCTTCCGTAGAGGAAGGCGATGACCTCGAGGGCCGCCGGGCTGCGCGGGAAGTCCGGGTCCGCGGTGAAGAGCGCGTCGAGGTTGACGGGCGAGATGACCGGCGGCGCGACCACCGTGACCGTCGGCGCCGTGCCGAGGTCCGTCACCGTGTCGGCGCCGGCGATGATGAACTCGATGCGCGTGTCCGGCGGCGTCGTGATGTCGTAGGTCAGCTCGTCCCAGAGGACGCGGTCCGAGCCGGGCTCGCACCGACCCACGGTCTCGAAGGCCTCGTACACGGCGCGGTACGTGCCCGTGGCCGGCGCGCAGGGGAAGCGTCCGGTGACGACGGAGGTGCCGTCGGCGAGGAGCTCGTCGCAGGCCGTGCCCTGGATCTCGATGGTGTCCTCGTCGACGCGGCGCCAGCCGTTCGGGTCCTCGCAGGCCAGCGGCCGCCCGTTGAGGGTCACGATGCCGCTACAGGCCACGTCCGCGGCGATGGTGCCGGTGGTCGTGTCGAGCTCACAGGTGATCGAGCTTCGGATGAGGCTCTCGAGGGTCATCGAGAGCTCCGTCGCGGTACCGGCCACGAAGAAGGGCGCGTCCGGATCGGCGGCGGTGACGCCGACGCCGGCGTTGGCCACGTCCTGGAGGTGGTCCACCGCGACGCCGCTTCCGACGCTCACGACGTAGGTCGTGATGCCGTTGCCGAAGCCGCGATCGACCTGCGCGACGACGTCCGCGCGGGAGTTGGTGGAGCAGCCGTTCGGCGACCCGTCGGTCGCGAGGATGACGATGCTCGGCCCGTCCGGCGGCGGCGTGGCGACGATGTCGTCATAGACCTCACGGAGGGCCTCGGCCGTCGGGGTGCCACCGCTCGGGTGGTTCGTCTCGAAGAAACTCTTCGTCGCGTTCAGGTTGTCGAGAGCCACGACGGAGACGCCCTCGGAGGGGCCTGCGCAGCTCGAGGAGTCCTCGTACTGACGGCTCGTGTAGGTCAGCAGGCCGAAGCGCACCTGGTCGTCGAGCGTATCGATGACGCCGGTGCTGGTGTCCGCGCCGGTGGCGCGACCGTCGGCGTACTCGCAGACGCAGAAGCTGTCGTCGCTCGTGTCGTCGCAGGCGCGGGTCGAGCCGAGGTTGGGGTCGCAGCGGTCGCCCGTATTGTTGCTCAGCAGGTCGTAGGCCTGGACGCAGACCATGCCGCCCTGGGTGCAGAAGTCGTCGCAGTCGCGGCTGTCGCCGTCGTTCACGCGGCCCGTGCATTGCGTCTCGGAGACGCCGCAGAGGTCGTAGTTGCCGCCGCTCGTCCGGAAGGCGTCGCAGTCCCCGGCGGCGCCGAAGAGCGTGTCGCGGACGGCCTCCCAGCGCGTCGCGGCGCCCGTGAAGCCGCTGTTCATGGAGCCCGACTCGTCGATGACGATGGTGACGTTCGGGGTCACGCGCTCGGTCTCGATGTCGATCTCCGCGCAGGCGGGAATGGCCCGCGGCACCACGACGCGGACGGGCTTCTCCGTCGCGACGATGGTGTCGTCGTAGACGAGGTCGAGGACGAAATCGAAGGTCTGGATCGCGTCGTCGAGCTCCGGGACGATCAGGTTCTGGAGCGTCACCTCGAACTGGACCTGCGTGCCCTGGGTGCAGTCGAGGAAGCGGTCGCCGGCGGTGCCGAGGCAGGTGCCTCCGGTGAAGCTCGCCGCGCGGATGTTCGTGATGAAGGACGTCTCGTCGACGCCGTTCATGGGCGTCGTGTCCCGGGGCACGGCCGTGATGTCGACGAGGGCGCCGCCCGCGAGACCTTCGATGGCCTCGACGACCTGCATGCCGAGGCCCGTGCCGCCCGTGCCGATGTCGAAGACGAGGGCGTTGCCGAGCTCGTCGATGCTGTCGGTCGCGTTGGCGAAGGCGACGAGGTCGTTGCGGACGGTGGCGGAGCCGCCGCTCGAGTCGAGGCCGATGAACTTGATCCCGGCGGTCGCGAGCTGGGCGGTCACGTCGCCGAAGGCCGGCGGCGTGAAGCCGAGGATCATCGGGTCGTAGTCCGCCGTCGGGCTCGAGCCGTTGTGGAACTCGGAGTCCGTGATGTGGAAGATCACCGGCTGGGCGTCGTTCCGGAAGCAGGGGAAACCGAAGGTGTCCGCCGGGCAGGCCGCGAAGCCGGCCGCCGTCAGCGAGTCGCCGAGCGCGCCGAGCCCGCCCCCGGTCGCGACCTGGAAGAGCGCCTGGCTCTGACCGTCGGCGCCATCGCCGCCGCCCGCCGCGACCAGGGCCGCGATGGCCGAGCGCGTCGGGCCGATGAGCGGGTCCAGGTCCGCGAGGTGCTGGTAGACGCTGTCCGCCGGCGCCGTAGCCACGCCGTAGGGCGCGACGGGGTAGTCGCCGGAGATGCCGACGCCGAAGCGGACGTCGGGGATGTTGCAGCGGAGCGCGCCGGTGATGCCGCCCGCGCACTCGGGCCGGCCCGGCTCGAGGTTGCCCGAGGTGAGCGCGGCCTGAATCGCCCCGATCTCCATGCTCATCGAGCCCGTGGTGTCGATGAGGAAGTAGACGTCCGCCGAGCGCAGCTCGACGGTCTCCTCGCAGGTCTCGACGGCCGGCGAGCCGTTGAAGCGGAGCTCCTGGTAGATGCCCGGAGGCCGCAGCGGGCCGCGGGAGAGGCAGTCCGGGTTGCAGCCGCCGGGGCTGCCGTCGTTGTCGCCGTCGTCGCAGATCTCCGCGGCGGTGACGATGCCGTCGCCGCAGGTGCTGACGCACTCGGTCCTGCCCGTGAAGAAGTTCGAGAGCGTCAGGCGGTAGTTCGACCCCGTGGTGTGGCGCTCGGCCTGGAAGACGACGGCCTCGTAGATGCCACCGATCGTGAGGCCGAGGGCCGCGGCGTCCGTGTCGAGGTCGACGAAGTCGCCGATGGGGCCGTGCACGCCGCCGATGTCCACGGCGAGGCGGTTGTTGATGAAGACCCAGACGTCGTCGTCGCCACGGAAATCGAGGCGCTCGCCGCCGCGGTACTCGAACCAGAAGCGGACCTCGGACGTGAAGAGGAAGTTGTGTCCGAAGCGAAGGTTCTCGAACTGCGGGTCGTCCGAGAAGCCGTCCATGTCGAGGTCTTCGAAGAAGTTGAAGCCGCGACCGTCGAGGGGGAAGAAGGTCGTGTCGTCGAAGACGTAGGTGCCGTCCGGCTGCCGGGTGAAGGTGAGGCGGTCGGCGACGGTGCGGTTCACGCCCGGCACCGAGCGGTACCACTGGGCGAAGCTCGTCGCGCTGTCGACGGTGAGGTGCGCGAAGGTCGGGTCGAAGACGGGCTTGCCCTCCGCGTCGAGGACGTCCTCGGTGATCCCGATCTCGGTACGGATGTGGTGCTGGAAGTCCGGGTGGCCGCCGATGTCCCAGCCGCGGAAATCGCGCAGGACGACCGGCAGGGTAACGGTCGGCGGCGGCGCGGTGACGACCGTGGTGCAGGTCCAGCCGAGCTCTTCCTCGCAGGTCGACGAGCAGCCGTCGCCGTCGCGGAGGTTGCCGTCGTCGCAGACCTCGGTCGGGTAGAGCTGACCGTCACCGCAGGTGGGCGTGCAGGTGCCGCCCATGCAGCTCGGCTCGAGCTCGCAATCGGGCGTGCAGCCGTCGCCGATCTCGAGGTTCGCGTCGTCGCAGGGCTCCGTTCCCTCGACGACGCCGTTCCCACAGTCGGTCTCGGGCACGGCCGGTGGCACCGACACGTGCTTCCCCTACCGTGCCCGACACCTCCATCGCCTGGAGGAAGGCGTAGGACACGAAGGGTTGGTCGCCCGTGTCCAGCGTGGCCCAGACCTCGGGCCCGATTTCGTCGATGCTGCTGGCAAAGCTCAGGCAGTACGGTGGCGGCGCAGGGGCTGCCGGCGGCGATGTATCGGGCTCGATGGCGGACAAGGGCTACGTTTCTCCTGCCAGATGATCCAGGTAGCGCTCTGCATCGAGCGCCGCCATGCAACCGGAACCTGCGGAGGTGATCGCCTGACGGTACACGTGGTCGGCCACATCACCGGCGGCGAAGACACCGGGCACGCTGGTGGCCGTGGCATCGCCGTCGAGGCCGGATTTCACCGTGATGTAACCGCCGCGCATGTCGAGCTGTCCCTCGAAGATTCCCGTGTTCGGCGTATGGCCGATGGCGATGAAGGCGCCGGCAACGTCGATGTCCTGCGTCGATTCCTCCTGTACGTCGCGGACGCGAAGACCGGTTACGCCTTGTTCATCTCCTAGTACTTCGTCCACCACATGATTCCAGACGAGGCGAACTTTGCCTTCTTCCGCCCGCTGCATGAGCTTGTCCTGAAGGATCTTCTCCGCGCGCAGCTTGTCGCGGCGGTGGACCAGGGTGACAGTGCCGGCGATGTTGGACAGGTAGAGGGCTTCCTCGACCGCCGTGTTGCCGCCGCCGACCACGGCCACGTCCCGCCCCCGGTAGAAGAACCCGTCGCAGGTGGCGCAAGCGGAGACGCCCATGCCCTTGAACTTCTCCTCGGACTCTAGCCCCAGGTAGCGTGCCGAGGCCCCCGTCGAGATGATCAGGGCATCGCACGTGTACACGCCCTGACCGCTGGTGAGGCGGAAGGGGCGAACGGAGAAGTCCACCTCATCGATGTGATCGAGG
>JBCDGX010000025.1:0-17629 GCA_038750805.1 Myxococcota bacterium | reverse complement strand
GCCGCGACCAGGCGCTGCGCCGCCTCCACGCGAAGCGTCTCCGCCTCGCGCCGACCCGCCGCGGCGCGCTCCCGGGCGATCTGCCGCTCGGCGAGCTCGAGGGCGGCGTCGGCGATTGCCAGGCGCCGTTCGCGCGCGTCGCTCGGCTCGCCCGTGGCGCCCCCGTCCAGCGCGCGCCGCGCCTGATGGAGCGCGCCCTGGGCGAGGTCCCGCTCGGGGGCCTCGGCGGCCGTCCCGTAGCGCGCTTCGAGGGCCGCCACCCGGGGCGCGTCCGCCCGGCCGAGCAGGCTGCCGGTGAGCACGAGAAGGAAGGCGAGGGCGAGGGGACGCATGGCGGGGAGAGGGCAGCACATCGGCGGGGCGCGTTCCAGGGGCGCCGCTCGTCCCGAGGCCAACGGGCCGCGCCCGGTGTCCCTTCCCACGGGAGGGTGGCGCTGGGCCGGCGTCGGGGACTAGACGTCCGCGACAGAAGTAACGAACGTCTCCGCGGTCCTTCGGCCCGACGCTCGCGACTTCTGTCTTGGACATCTAGACCTTCACTCCATCGGAGCGCCCCTCGGCCCTCCGCGGCCCCGCGCGTCGTAATGCCGGGGCCCGCTCGTAGACACCAGCCCCGCATGCTCCGTATCGACGACGCCCAGCAGCCCATCGACACGCGCGTGCTCGACGCGCCCGGCGGCTTCGCCTGGTGGTACGTCGAGCTCCTCGACGAGACCCTCTCCGGGCTGGTGCTCATCGCCGCCTGGGGCCTGCCCTTCCTCCCCGGCTACGCCTCCGCGGCGCGCAAGGGTGCGGGGCAGACGCCGCGCTCGCGCCCCAGCCTGAACCTGGCCATCTACGAGAAAGGCAAGCTCACGGGCTACCTCCTCCACGAGGTCGAGCCGCGGAAGGCCTCCTTCGAGGGCTCGGGGCAGTGGACGCTCGGCGAGAGCGCCATGCGCACCGTTGTCCAGGACGGCATCCGCCACGTCGAGATCGACCTCGACGCTCCGCTCCTCGCCCACCCCGGCGGCGGCCGGCTGCGGGGCACGATCCGCTTCGCCGGCCCGCGCGTGGAGCGCGCCGCCGCGGGCGATGGGGACCTCGGTGCGGCCGACAACCACGCCTGGACGCCGCTCGTCGCGCCCTGTCGCGGCACGGCCCAGCTCGACGTGGCGGGGCGCGCGCTGACCCTCTCCGGCGACGTCTATCACGACCGGAACGCGAGCGACCGGGCCCTCCACGACCTCGGCTTCGAGCGCTGGGTATGGGGGCACGCGGCGCTGCCGGACCGGCACCGCATCTTCTACGTGCTCTGGCCCCAGGCCGGCGCCGCGGCCGAGGTGGGCGGCTACGAGGTGCTCGCGGACGGCACGCTGCACGCGGCGGACGACCTCACGGCGGACTTCGAGGGGCGCGGCAACACCTTCTTCGGCATGCCCGCCTGGCGCTACGTCGCCATTCGCCGTCCCGGCGAGGCCAAGCCCTGGTTCGAGGCGCCGCTCACGGCGCGCGTCGACGATGGCTTCTTCTACCTGCGCTACCTCTTCGAGGCGAAGGCGAGCGGACGCCGGGCGGCCGGCTCCCTCGAGGTGATCGACCCGGGCCGCGTGGACCTCGGCCGGCACCGGCGCTTCGTGCGCATGCGCGTCTCGAGCGACACGGGCGCGCCCTCGCCCTGGCTCCCGCTCTTCCAGGGGGACCTCACGAGCAAGTGGGCGCGCCTCGGGAAGGGTCTCTTGCCCCGATGAGCGGACGCCTCGACGCCATTGTCATCGGGGGCGGGGTCGGCGGCCTCGCCGCGGCCGTGGTCCTCGCCGGTCGCGGCCGGCGCGTGCACCTCGTCGAGGCCTCGGACGCGCTCGGGGGCAAGCTCGGGACCGCCGAGCACGAGGGCGTCGTCTTCGACACGGGGCCCAGCATCCTCACCGTGCCGGAGGCCCTTCGCCGGGTCTTCGCCGAGGCCGACGTTCGCCTCGAGGACGTGCTCGGGCTTCGGCGCCTCTCGCCGACCTTCCGCTACCGCTTCCCCGGCGGCGCCATCGTCGACTTCTTCGACACGCTCGAGGAGACGCTCGCGAGCGTGCGCGACGCCCTCGGCCCGGCGGCGGCGGACGAGCTCCGCGCCTACGCGGCCTACGCCGCGAAGCTCTGGGAGCGGACGGCGCCGGTCTTCGTCTTCGGCCCGGCGCCCGCGCCCGACGTGATCCGTCGCATGCCGCCGGCGCAGCTCCTCGACGTGTTTCGCATCGACGCGACGCGGACCATGTGGGGCGCCATCGAGGCGCGCGTGAAGACGCCCGAGCTCCGGGCGATCCTCCAGCGCTACGCGACCTACAACGGCTCGGACGCCCGGCGCGCGCCGGGGACGCTGAACTGCATCGGGCACGTCGAGCTGGGCCTCGGTGGGCACGGCGTCGAAGGCGGGATGATCCGCCTGGCCGAGGCGCTGGCGAAGGTCGCGCGGGAGAAGGGCGCGGTGCTCGAGACGGGCGCGCGCGTCGCGGCGATCACCACCCGCGGCCGGCGGAAGAAGCACGTCACGGGCGTCGCGCTCGCCGACGGGCGCCGCCTCGAGGCGCCGGCGGTGGTGAGCAACGCCGAGACCCGGCACCTCTTCGACGCGCTCCTCGAGCGGCCGCCCCGGGAGGCGAAGCGGCGGCGCGGGGAGCCCTCGACCTCCGGCTGGAACGCCATCGTGAAGGCGCGGGCGAACGACGCCCGGGCCTCCCACAACGTGCTCTTCCCCGCGCGCTACCGGGCCGAGTTCGAGGACCTCTTCGATCGCGGCCAGCCGCCCTCCGAGCCCACGGTCTACGCCTGCGATCAGCGTCTCGCGCACGGCCGGAGCGGCTGGGCGGACGGGAGCGCGCCGCTCTTCCTCATGGTGAACGCGCCGGCCGTCGAGCACACGAAGGGGAGCGTCGACTGGCCTGGGGTGCGCGCGAAGGCCCTCGCCCGGGCGCGCGCGGCGGGCCTCGTGCACGCGGACGACGAGGTGATCTGGGAGCGGCGCCCCGAAGAGCTCGCCCGGCGCTTCCCGGGCTCGAGCGGGAGCCTCTACGGCAGCTCGAGCTCGCATCCGCTCAGCGCCTTCCTCCGGCCGCCGAACCGCATCGCCTCGGTGCCGGGCCTCTACGTCGCGAGCGGCACGGCGCATCCGGGCGGCGGCGTGCCCCTCTGCGCGATGAGCGGCCTCCAGGCCGCCAAGGCTCTCCTCGCCGACCGCGCCTGAGGCCGAGACGCGAGCCTGCGGAAGCCCTCGAAGCTCCAGCTCCCGAGCTGCGTGAGGTTCGCGGCCGGCGGCCAGGAGGGGTCGCCGCATGGGGCCGCCCGCGAGCTCCGGGCCGTGGCAGCCGACGCAGACGCCGGCCAGGTGCTCGCCGAAGGCCTCGGTCACGCCCTCCGGCGGTGGCTCGTCGGGGAACGTCAGGTCGTGCGGGATGACGTCGACGGCCAGGGGGATCGCGGCGGCGACGAGCACGAGCGCGAGTCCCCCAGGATCCGCAGGACCTTCTACATCGTCCCCCTACATGATCGCACATCGGACGCAGCGGGGGATGCAGAAAGCGTGAGCCGAAGTCGGCCGTCGCTCGCACCCGGGGACGACACCGCTCCGGCGCACCGCAGCGTCGGGGCCTTCCCCCGGAGAGCTCATGAAGCCGAGGAACATCCCCCTTGCCCTGCTCGTCGCGCTGGCCGCGGCGTGCGCTGGCTCATCGCCCACCGACATGGATCCCGACGGCGGCACGGAGCCGGGCACGGACGGCGGGCCGGACATGCCGACGCTCCCGCCCGGCGAGCCCGACGGCGTCTTCGTCGACCGCGCGGCCACGGCGCGCTTTCTGACCCAGGCGACCTTCGGCCCGCGTCCGGCGGAGCTCGACGCCTTCACCGGCGGTTCTGCCTCGGCCTGGTTCCGCGGGCAGCTCGACGTCGAGCCAAGCCTGCTCATGCCGCGCCTCACCGCGGCCCGGGAGGAGTTCGGCGACCCTGAGGACGACTTCCTCGGCGAGATTGCGATCTTCGAATCCCCGACCACCGGATTCTGGCGGAACGCCCTCGCCGGCGAGGACCAGCTTCGCCAGCGCATGGCCTGGGCCCTCTCGCAGATCCTCGTCGTCTCGAACGGGGGCGGCGAGATCCTCACGGACATCCCGGAGGCCGTGGTGCACTTCGAGGACCTGCTCATCCGCGGGGCCTTCGGGAACTTCCGGGACCTCCTCACCGAGGTCACCTACGCGCCGGCCATGGGCTACTACCTGACCTTCCTCGGCAGCGCGAAGGCGGACCCGGTGACGGGTCGCATGCCCGACGAGAACTACGCCCGGGAGCTCCTCCAGCTCTTCACCATCGGCGTGCTCGAGCTGGCGCCGGACGGGACGCCGACGCCCCGCGACGGGCGCACGGAGACCTACGACAACCGGGACATCACGGGCCTCGCCCGCGTCTTCACGGGCTTCCAGCTCGACGTCGCCTCCCTCGAGGAGCCGCCCGAGCGCGACGACTTCGAGGAGTTCGGGGATTACCGGGAGCTCTGGACGCGCCCCCTCGCCATCCGGCCGCGGCTCCACTCGGAGCGCGAGAAGAGCTTCCTCGGGACGACGATCCCGGCGAACACGCCCGGCGCCGAGAGCGTCCGCCTCGCCCTCGACGCGATCTTCGCGCACCCGAACGTCGCGCCCTTCATCGCGCGCCAGCTCATCCAGCGCTTCGTGACGAGCGATCCCGCGCCGGCCTACGTGCAGCGCGTCGGCGCGGCCTTCGAGAGCGGCACCATGACGCTCCCCGACGGAACGAGCGTGGGGAGCGGCCGGCGCGGGGACCTCGCGGCGACGCTCGCGGCCGTGCTCTTCGACGAGCTCGCCCGGAGCCCCGCCACGCGCGACGACCCGACCTTCGGCAAGGTGCGAGAGCCCGTGCTCCGCTACTCGGCCATGGTGCGGGCGCTCGAGGTCGGAGAGATCACGCCCGAGTACAACGGCGAGCTCTTCAACACCGCGGACCGCGAGACCCTTGCCCAGCATCCCTACCGCGCGCCCTCGGTCTTCAACTTCTACCGGCCCGGCTACGTCGCGCCGCAGACCGAGACCGGCGAGAACGGGATGACCGTGCCCGAGCTCCAGCTCGTCGATGCGACCACGGTGCCCGGTTACGCGAACTGGATGCTCTTCCAGCTCGTCCGGGAGCCCGATTTCGTCGACGCGGAGGAGGTCCCCGATCCCGCGGTACTCGAGGCGATGCGTCGGAGCCTGATGCCCGACTACGCCGCGCAGCTTCCGCTCGCGGAGGACCCCGCGGCGCTGATCGCCCAGCTGAACGAGCGGCTGACCTACGGGTCCATGTCCGCCGAGCGGCAGGCCGCCCTGGCCGAGACCGTCGGCCAGCTCGACACGGATGAGCCGCGCCAGCGTGTGGTCCTCGCGGCCTGGCTCGTCCTCACCTCCCCCGAATTCCTCGTCCAGCGCTGAACGGAGCCGACGCCATGATGAACCGACGACACTTCCTCACGCGCCTCGGCGCCGGCGCCACGCTCGCGACCTTCGGGGGCCTGGCCGGCGGGCTCCGGAAGGCGAACGCCGACGCGAGCGATTACCGCGCGCTCGTCTGCGTCTTCCTCTACGGGGGCATGGACAACCACGACGTGGTCATCCCCTACGATCGAGCGTCCTACGACGAGTGGGCCCGGCTGCGCGGCGGGCTCCTCACGGCCCAGGCGCAGCCGCGGACGCTCGAGAACCTCCTGCCCATCGAGACGCCGGGCTTCGGGAGCCGCCAGTTCGCGCTGCCCGCGGAGATGGCCGGTCTCCATCGCCTCTACACGAGCGGCAACGCCGCCATCCTCGGCAACGTCGGGCCGCTCCACGAGCCCGTGACCCGGCGGGCCTACGAAGACGACACGGTGCGCCTGCCCCCGCGCCTCTTCTCCCACAACGACCAGCAGTCGACGTGGATGGGCGGCAGCCCCGAGGGCGCGCGCGAGGGTTGGGGCGGGCTCTTCCTCGACTCGCTTCGCCGGCTCAACGGCGCGCCGGAGTTCAGCGGCGTGAGCATGGGCGGCGGCGAGCTGCTGATCACGGGACGGAGCGTCGTGCCCTACGCCGTGAGCCCGAACGGCGCCCCGGAGATTCACGCCCTCGAGGACTTCCTCGAGGTGGAGGGGGCGCTCCGCGAGCGCGTGCTCGGCCACCTCCAGGGCCGCCACGGGGAGCGCACGCATCTGCTCGAGCGTGACCTCTCGGCGCTGAGCCAGGCCGCCTTCGCGGCCAACGAGCGCTACAACGCGGCGACGCGCGGTCTTCCGGCGCTGACGACCGAATTCCCCGGCGGGGGGCTCGCGGCACAGCTCCGCGGGGTCGCCCAGGCCATCCAGGCCCGGAGCGCATTGACGGCCTGCCGGCAGATCTTCGTCGTCGGCATGGGCGGCTTCGACACGCACTCGAACCAGGCGCGGAACCTCCCGGCGCTCCAGGCGCGCATCGACGGCGCGGTCGTCGCTTTCGGGCGCGCCATGCAGGAGCTCGGCCTCGAGCGGCAGGTCACGCTCTTCACCGCCTCGGACTTCGGCCGCTCGCTCGCGCCGAACGACGACGGGACGGACCACGGCTGGGGCGCGCACCACTTCGTGGTCGGCGGGGCCGTGCAGGGCGGCCGCGTCTACGGCGGGCTCCCCGAGGCGACGCTCAGCCACGAGCGGGACGCCGGCAGCGGCCGCCTCATCCCGGACCTCGCGGTCGAGCAGATGGCCGCGCCGCTCGGGCGCTGGCTCGGCCTGGACGACGCGGCGCTCACGAGCGCGCTACCGCGGCTCGCGGCCTTCCCGGGCGAGCTGCCGGGCTTCCTCTGAGGCCGCTTCTCTCCTGCCGAGACTGAACGGCTCCAGGCCAGCCGTCCTCGCGGCTGGCCTGGGCGGCGCTCAGGTCTCGTCGGTGCGGCAGGCCTCGTCCGCCGCGTCGATCTCGGCCTGGCAGGCCATGCCGATGTCCGCGCACGATCCGACGCCCTCGATGCACGCGCCAGCGGTGTCCACGGCCGACGAGCACGCCGCACCGATGGCGCCCACGCCAACCTCGCAGGCGGCGATGCAGCCGTCGAAAAACCCCTCCATGAAGGGCACGCCGAGCTCCTCGGCGCATTCCCTCGAGAGCGGCCGGCAGAAGCCGGTGCACCCACCGCTTCCACCACCTCCGCCGCCCATGTCGGCCGACACCATCCCCATGTCGTTGACGGTGGAGCCTCCCTCGTCGTCGTCACCGCAACCGCTCAGCGCGAGGCCCGCGCCGAGAACCATGATCCCCACCAGTTTCCTCATGGCTCGCGATCATCGGTGACCCGCGGCATGCCATCAAGCCTTCGCCGCTCGCCCCGGGTCCGTGCCGGGCCGCGGGCTCGCCGCTTCGGGCTTTCCCTGACGGCGAAGGGGCGGCAGGCTCTGCGCGCGACGGTTCGCCGCGCTGCCGACGATGCACCCTTCTCCCCTCTTCGCCCTCCTCCCTCGCGTTCCCCGCGGGCTCCTCGCCCTCGTGGCCGTGCTCGTTCTCCTCTCCGCGGCGCCGGCGCTGGCCGCCGGCGGGGGCCACGGCGCCGAAAGCGGCGAGGTCGCGTTCCCGCCGCCGCTCACGAGCTACGACGACGCCGGCCAGTCCATCGGCGAGCGCCTCGTCCATCGCGCGCAGACGAACCCCTTCAACGTCGTCGCGACGCTCATCTTCTTCCTCGCGGTCGTGCACACCTTCCTGGCGGGCCGCTTCCAGACGCAGGCGCACCACTTCGAGACGCGCCACGAGCTCAAGGTGCGGGCCGGGGACAAGCCCATCGGCTCCACCTCGAAGCGCGCGCGCCTCTTCCACTACCTCGGCGAGGTCGAGGTGGTCTTCGGCGGCTGGGCGCTCGTCCTCATCGCCGTCATCACCGTGCAGCGGGGCTGGGGAACGGCGCTCGGGTACCTCAGCCACGAAGTGAACTACACGGAGGCGATGTTCGTCGTCGCCATCATGACCCTGGCGGCGACGCGGCCGATCCTGAAGCTCGCGGAGGGGATCATGGGGCGCGTGGCGCGGCTCTTCGGGGGCTCCCTCGCGGCCTGGTGGCTCACCATCCTCACCCTGGGCCCGCTCCTCGGCTCGCTCATCACCGAGCCCGCGGCGATGACGCTCTCGGCGCTCCTCCTCTCGGACAAGCTCTTCGTCCACCAGCCGAGCACGCGCCTGAAGTACGCGACGCTCGGCCTCCTCTTCGTCGACGTTTCCGTCGGCGGCACGCTCACGAGCTTCGCCGCGCCCCCGGTGCTCATGGTCGCCGAGCCCTGGGACTGGGGCACGATGCACATGCTCCAGAACTTCGGCTGGAAGGCGGCCGTGGGCATCGTGATCGCGAACGCCTGCGCCTACCTCCTCTTCCGGAAGGAGATCGCCGCGCTCGAAGGCGCGCACGACAAGCGCGAGCTCAAGGCCCGTGTCTCAGCCAAGTACCTCCCGCGCACGCGCGTGCAGCGGGCCTTCAGCGAGGCCCTCGCCGACGTCGTCGAGGAGCTCGGCATCAACGCGCGCATCCAGGAGGCCGTGGACGACGCGCAGCAGGCGCTCCGCGCGCGCCTCGAGGAGCGCTTCCTCGCGTCGCTCACCAAGGACGAGCCGGACCTCGACGAGGAGCTCGCGCGCCAGGCCTTCGACGAGCGCTTCACCGAGGTGAACCTTCGCGCGACGCAGGAGAACGTGCCCGTCGTGCTCCCGCCGGAGGAGCGGCCGCGCTTCATCGACCCGCATTGGGACGAGCGTCCGGACCCGGTGCCCGTGTGGGTCACCCTCGCGCACCTCGGGTTCATGACCGTGATGGTCCTGAACGCGCACTACCCGGTGATCTTCGTCGGCGCGCTCCTCTTCTTCCTCGGCTTCGCGACGGTGACCGTCGACTACCAAAACCAGGTCGAGGTCGAGCCGCCGATGCTCGTCGGCTTCTTCCTCGCCGGCCTCGTCATTCACGGCGGGCTTCAGGGCTGGTGGATCGAGCCCGTGCTCGGCAGCCTCGGCGAGATTCCGCTGCTCCTGGCGGCGACGGGCCTCACGGCCTTCAACGACAACGCGGCGATCACCTACCTGAGCACGCTCGTGCCGGACTTCGGGGACTCGCTGAAGTACGCGGTCGTCGCCGGTGCGGTGAGCGGCGGTGGCCTCACGGTCATCGCCAACGCGCCGAACCCGGCCGGTCAGGCGCTCCTCAAGCAGCACTTCGACGGCGGCATCAACCCGCTCGGGCTCCTGGCCGCGGCGATCCTGCCGACGCTGCTGATGCTCGCCATCTTCATCGCGACGGGCTGAGGCCATGGCGGGGCGCATCGAGTTCTTCTTCGACCTCTCGTCGCCGTGGAGCTACCTCGCGTTCCACAACATCCGGCCGATCGTTCGGGAGCGGGACGTGAGCGTGCGCTGGCGGCCCTTCCTCGTCGGCGGCGTGCACAACGCGGTGAACCAGGCGTACCCGGAGGCGCGCTCGCGGGACCTCAGCTCGCCGCGCTGGCGGCAGTTCGCGCGCTCGCTGATGGACTGGGCGGCCTGGTCCGGCGTGCCGATGAACTTCCCGGGGAAGCACTTCCCGCTGCGCTCGGTGCACGCCATGCGCTTCTGCTGCCTGCTCGAGGATGACCAGGAGGCGCTCTTCCGCTTCGCCGAGGCGGGCTTCGCGGCGTACTTCGTGCGGCAGGAGAACCTCGACGACCCGGAGGTGCTCGCGGGGATCGCGACGGGGCTCGGCCTCGACGGGGAGGACCTCCGGGCGCGCGCGAAGGAGCAGCCCTGCAAGGACCACCTGCGCGCGAACACGGACGAGGCCATCGCGCGCGGCGCCTTCGGCGCGCCGAGCATCTTCGTGCCCGGGCCCGGCGGCGGCCGGGAGGGGGAGCGGCTCTACTTCGGGAACGACCAGCTGCCGCTCGTGGCCTGGGCGCTCGACCAGCGCGGGGCGTCGTGAAGCCGCCCGAGCGCTTCGCCCTCCGCCCGACGCAAGGCCTCGGCAAGCGCCTCGAGCGCCGGCGCCTCGTCTACATGGCGCTCGTGACGCTGGCCGGCGTGGTCGGCGTGACCACGCTTCCGCAGGGACTCGCGTGTCCGATCGGCATCGTGATGCTGCTCGGGATGGTGGCGTCGCTCGCCGTCTTCCGGGCGCACGTGCGCATCGGGGACGACGGCGTCGGCATGCGCGGCGACGGCTTCCCGAGCTTCGTCGCCTGGCGCGACGTGAGAGAGCTGCGGAGCGTGGCCCACGGGGTCGAGTTGGTGATGAGGGAGGGGAGCACGCAGCTCCTCCCGGAGCGGCACCCGCACCGGCTCCTCGCGCAGCTGCGTCCGCGCTGGACGCGCTTCCACGAGCAGCCCGTCGTGGAGGTGCCTTCGTCGCTCCTCGAGGAGGCGCCGGCGCGCCCGGGCTATCGCGCGCCGGCGCCTCCGCCGGTGGCCACGCTCCTCGAGGTGGCCGGCGACCCGCGCGTGCCCCTCGAGGTTCGGCTCCGGGCCATCGACCGCGCCCTCGCGCAACGGCGCTCGGCGGCGGCGGAGGTGCGCGTGCTCGCCGCGCAGCACGTGGACGAAGAGGTCGCCGAGACCATCCGCGCGCGGCTGAAGCAGGCCTGAGCCGAGCCGGACGGGGGCTCAGGCCCTGGTCACGCTCGCCCGGAGCGCCGGAAAGGCGAGGGCCAGCGTCCCGAGCCGCGCCGCGTAGTGCACGTGGAGGCTCGCCCAGAGCCCGTGGTTGCCGAAGCCTCGGAGGAGCCACCAGCCGCCGAGGAAGAGGGCCGTCGCCCCGAGCGCCGCGTTTCGAAGCGCCCGCGTCCGCGTGGCACCGATGAAGATGCCGTCGAGCTGGTAGGCCCACACGCCCGCCAGGGGTCCCGCCGCAGCCCAGGGCAGGTAGCGGCGGGCCAGCGCGCGCACCTCCGGGTCCGCGCTCAGGGCGTCGACGAAGAGCGGGCCGGCCAGGGCGAAGATCGCGGTCAGCGCGAGCGCGACGAGCGCCGCGAGCTCCGTCGTCCGCCGCACGGCCCCGTCGAAGAGGCGCCGGTCCCGGGCGCCGATGGCGCGCCCCACGAGGGTCTCGGCGGCGAAGGCCAGGCCGTCGAGGAAATAGGCCGCCACGTTCACGAGCTGCATGAGCACCGCGTTCGCCGCGAGCACGAGCTCGCCGGCCCGGGCGCCCTGGTCCGTGAACCAGGCGAAGGCGAAGACGAGCGCGAGGGTGCGGACGAGGATGTCGCCCCCCACGGCGACGGTCCGCCGCAGGCCCTCGGCGTCGAGGATGCTGGCGAGCGTCGGCCGGCCCCCGAAGCCGCCGCGGCGGCGAAGCTCGCGGGCGGCCAGCGCGAGCCCGACCGTGGCCGCGAGGACCTCCGCCAGGAGCGTCCCCGCCGCCACGCCACGGACGCCCCAGCCGAGGCCGAGGACGAAGGCCGCGTCGAGCACGACGTTCGTGAGGTTCAGGACGAGCTGGAGCGCGAGCGCCGTGCGCGCCTGGCCGAGCCCGATGAACCAGCCGAGGAGGGCGAAGCTCGCGAGCGTCGCCGGCGCCGCGAGGATGCGAAGGGCCACGTAGCCGCGTGCCAGCCCCTCGACGGTCTCCGAGCCGCTGACGAGGCGAAAGGCGAGCTCGGCGATGGGCCCGCGTAGCGCGATGAGCACGAGGCCGATGCCGAGGGCGAGGAGCAGCGCGCGCCCGAGGGAGGCGCGCACCTCCACGGCGTCCCCGGCGCCTTCCGCCTGCGCCGTGAGACCCGTCGTGCCCATGCGGAGGAAGCCGAAGGCCCAGAAGACGAAGCTGAAGATCAGCGAGCCCAGGGCGACGGCGCCGAGCGGGGCCGGCCCCGGGAGCCGGCCCACCACCGCCGTGTCCACGACGCCGAGGAGCGGCGTCGAGACGTTCGAGAGCATGATGGGGAGCGCGATGGCGAGGACCCGCCGGGTCGTCACGCCCTCGCCTTCCCGCTCGGTCTCCGTCGCCACGGCGACCCTCTACGAGAAAACGACGCGAACGCCATCGTGAGGGCGCTTCCGATACCGGGCCGTCCGGCCCCATTGAACGCCGAGGCGCCCTGCGGGGAACCGAGGGCATGCGCCCTTCGTTGCTTCGCCTTCTGGCCTTCATCGCCCTGGCCGCGTGCGGCGATGCGGCCGGTCTCCCTCCCTACACGGCGCCCGTGGCGATCACGGACGCGCAGCTCGTCGACGACGTCCGCAACTACCTCGCGCTAGTCGAGGAGGGGGGCACCTCGGGCGTGGTCGCCCTGCGGGTCGGCGACACCGAGCGCGTCTTCGGGTTGGGCTCGGCCGACCGGGAGAACGCCCGCGCCTTCGGTCCGGACACGCTGGTCCCGCTCGGTTCGCTCACGAAGGGGATGCTGGGGCTCCTCGTCGCTCGGCTTGCCGAGGAGGGCTCCGTCGACGTGGACGCGCCGCTCGGCCCGGCTCTCGAGGGCGTGCTCGCCGTCCCCGCGGACAAAGCGGACCTCACGCTTCATGAGCTCCTGACGCATACCTCGGGACTCCCCGGTTCCCTCGGCGCTGACGACGAGCGCCTTGCGCGCGACGCCTTCTGGGAGCGGGCGATGGCGGCGCCGCTAAGGGAGCGGGGCACCTTCCGCTACGGCAACGTCGGCTACTCCGTCGCCGCCGCGGCCCTCGAAGCGATGACCGGCGAACCGCACGAACGCTCCTTGGCGCGGGCCCTCGACGGGACGGGTATCACGGGCTTCCGGTACGACGCGCCCTCGGGTGCACAGCTCGCCGTGGGCTATCGGGGCGGTCGGCGTTGGGGCACGCTGCTCGAGCAGCCGCGTCTCGAAGACGGCCCCGGGTGGAACCTCCGCGGCAACGGCGGGCTGCTCGCGTCCATGGCCGACGTGCTGGCGTGGCGCCGCTGGGTGCTGGCTCAGGCGCCCGGCGTCCGCTCACGCGCGCTGGCGCAGCATGTCGAATACGGTGGGGGCTCATTCTATGGCTACGGCTTCGACGTGCGGGATTCGCCGCGGGGCACGCGCTTCATCGACCACGATGGGGGCAACGGGATCTTCTTTGCTCGGCTCACCTGGTGGACCGACGAGGACGTACTCCTGGTGACCGCAACGAACGTGGCGGAGCAGGACGGGAACGTGCTGCACGTCACGCTTGCCGAGGCCATCATCGCTCGCCTGAATCGCCGCTGAACGTCCGTTCCCCGCGTGCTAGCGTCGCGCCGTGGCGGGCGAACGGAACGCGAAGGTCGAAGGCGCGTGATTGGCAGGCTTCGAGGCGCCGTGGGCGCGGTGCAGCTCGACGGGACGCTCATCGTCGACGTCGGCGGCGTCGGGTACGAGGTGCACGTGCCGCTCGGGACGCTCGGGCGCGCGCGTGAGGGCGACGAGGTCGAGCTGCACGTGCACACGCATGCGCGCGAGACCGAGCTCTCGCTCTACGGCTTCCCGACGGCCGAGGACAAGCACGCCTTCCGGGTGCTCCTCGGGGTCTCGAACGTCGGGCCGAAGCTCGCGCTCGCCATCCTCGGGAGCCTCGACGCGCAGACCCTTGCCGACGCCGTGGCCCGGCAGGACCGGGCGGCGCTCAAGGGGATCAGCGGCGTCGGAAAGAAGACCGTCGAGCGCATCCTCCTCGACCTCGGCGGCAAGCTCGTCGCGCCGCCACCGGGCCTTCGCGCGAGGGCGCCGGAGCCGCGGGCCGTGCCGCTGAGCGGACCGAAGGCCACGGTCGTCGGGGCCCTCGTCTCCATGGGCTACAAGCGCCCGGAGGCGGAGCGCGCCCTGGAGAGCCTCGAGGAGAAGGCCGGCGAGAGCGTCGAATCGCTGCTCCGCCGCGCGCTCGGAGCGATGGGCTGAACGATGGGGGTCGAGAACGAGCTCGAGCGCGCGCCGGCGCTGGACACGCAGGTGCATGCCGGGGAGGCCGAGTACGAGATCTCGCTGCGGCCGCAGCGCTTCGAGGAGTTCGTCGGCCAGGACAAGATCAAGGAGAACCTCCGGGTCTTCGTGCAGGCCGCGGCGAAGCGCGGGGACCCCGTCGACCACGTGCTCTTCTGCGGGCCGCCGGGGCTCGGGAAGACCACGCTGGCGATGATCCTCGCGGCCGAGCGCGGCGTGACGCTCCACCAGGCCAGCGCGCCGGCCATCGAGCACAAGGGGCAGCTCGCGTCCCTGCTCACCAAGATGGAGCCGAATGACGTGCTCTTCATCGACGAGATCCACCGGCTGCCGCCGGTCGTCGAGGAGAACCTCTACTCCGCCGTCGAGGACTTCCGCATGGACATCGTGCAGGGCGATGGGCCCTACGCGCAGACGCTCTCGCTGCCGCTGAACCCCTTCACGCTCGCGGCGGCGACGACGCGCACGGGGCTGCTCACGAACCCGATGCGGACGCGCTTCGGCTACATCGCGCGGCTCGACTACTACCCGCCGGAGGATCTCGCGCAGATCGTCGCGCGCTCGGCGCGGCTCCTCGAGCTCGAGACGTCGTCCACGGCGTCCCACGAGGTCGCGCGCCGGGCCCGGGGCACGCCGCGTATCGCCAACCGGCTCCTTCGCCGGGCCCGGGACTTCGCCGAGGTGCTCGGGGACGGGACCCTCGACGAGGACCGGGCGAAGGACGCGCTCGATCGCCTGGACGTGGACCACGCGGGCCTCGACGAGATGGACCGCCGCTACCTCCACGTGATCCTCGAGTTCTACGAGGGCGGGCCCGTCGGCGTGGAGACGCTCGCCGCGGCGCTGAGCGAGCCGCGGGACACGGTCGAGGACGTCATCGAGCCCTACCTGTTGCAGCAGGGCTACATCGCGCGGACGCCGCGGGGCCGGACGGCCACGAAGAAGGCGTACGCGCACCTCGGGAGAGCGCGCCGCGGCGAGGCCCCCGCCGACGACCAGGGCGAGCTCTTCTGAGCACGTCGGCGCATGCCGGTGCGCGCGCGACCCGGCACGTGGCAGGGTGCGCCCGTGCGTTTCGTGATGGCGGGCCTCCTGGCCCTCGTGCTGCCCGCGCTCGCCGCGGCGCATGACTTCATCCTCTGGCCCGAGCTCGCGGACGACATCGTGTCGCTGCGTCTCCTGGTGCACGACGGCGAGGCGCTCGGGGACGAGCGGGCCTACCGCGCGGATCGGGTCTCGCGCTTCTTCAGCCTGAGCGCGAGTGGGCGCCGGGAGCTCGCGGGCGGCGGCGACGAACCGCCCTTCGCACGGGTCCCGGCGATCACGCCCGGCGGCCATTGGATCGCCGTCGATCGCGTGCCCATCGACATCGAGCTCGAGGCGGGACGCTTCGAGGGCTACCTCGCGCACGAGGGGCTCCGGGGGATCCGCCGTGCGCGCGAGATGCGCGGGGAGACCGCCGCGCCCGGCCGCGAGCGCTACACGCGGCACCTCAAGGCCTTCGTGCAGCGCGGGGACGTCCGGGACGGCGTCGGCTGCCGGGCCCTCGGCCAGGACCTCGAGGTGGTCTTTCTCCACGACCCGGCGGGCTTCGCGGCGGGGCATGGGGTCGAGGTCGAGCTCCGGGAGGCGGGCGCGCCCGTCGCGGGCCATCCCCTCGACGCCTACATCGAAGGGGACGCGGACGTGCACGCGCACCGCGTGCGGACCGACGGGCGGGGCCGCGCGCGCATCGCTCTTCGGCGCGCTGGCCGGCTCGTGGTGCGCACGGTGCGGATGAAGCGCTGCACGGACTGCGGCGGCGCAGCGGATTGGGTGAGCCGTTGGACCGCGGCGACCGTGGACATCGCCGCCGAGGGGCCCGCGCCCGGCCGCTGCGCTAGCCCGCCGGCGGGGTGATCTCGGCGCAGATCTCGAGCGCTTCGCTGGGCACGAAGGGGAAGGCGTTCCCCGCGCCGTCGACGACGACGAAGCTGTCCAGCACGAAGGGACCGATCTCCGGGTCCGTGGGGCGCTCGAAGACCGTGATCCGGACGCAGCCGCTCTCGGGGAAGGGACCGAGCAGCACCCCGTCGGTGCAGCAGGGCGCCCAGCGGAACTCGCAGAAGCCCTCGCCGCCGCGGTCGACGCACTCGGTCGGCTCGTCGCCGAGTACGGGCAGGGCGTCGAACTCGGAGGTCCAGGTCAGGCCGAGCACGCCGCCGTCGTCGTCCTCGGCCGTGTCCGCGATGACGGCCACGTAGGGGCCCGCGCAGGTCGCGCCGCGCTGCATGGCGACCACCACCGCGTCCTCGCGGCGGACGTCCGGCTCGGGGTTCGCGCTCGACATGTCCGGGAAGCCGTAGCCGAACCAGACGGGGCCGCAGAAGGTCTCGGGCTGCGGCGCGATGGGGTCGAGGAGCTCGCTCGGACCCTCCACGCCGTCGACGGAGAGGCAGACCGTGCCATCGTCGATGACGCCGTCGCAGTCTTCGTCGATGCCGTCGCAGGTCTCGGGCGTCGGGACGCAGGGCGCGCCGAGGTCCGGCCTGCCTTCGTCGGGCGCGCCGAGATCGGGCGGCGCGAGGTCCGGCGCGGCGAGGTCCGGCGCGCTTGCGTCGAGCCCGTCGAGCGAGCTCCGGGCTCCGCAGGCTGCGAGGAGGAGGAGTCCGGTGACGAGGCCGCCGCGCATGGCCCGAGTATGGGCCGCCTGCGGGCGGAGGCGAGGGGAGGGCCCGGCCGTGGTACCACCGGGCCTCATGCAGCCGTCCTGGGAGCCCGGCCTCTCCGTAGGTCCCTACCGCCTTCGGCGCCGGCTTCGCGAGGGCGGCATGGCCGAGCTCTGGCTGGCCGAGCAGGAGACGAAGGAGGGCTTCGAAGGCTTCTCGCGGCAGGTCGCCATCAAGGCCGTGCGGGCGCAGTTCGCGGACGACCCGTCCTTCCGCGCGATGTTCGTGCACGAGGCGGAGCTCTCGGCGCAGGTCAGCCACCCGAACGTCATCCGCGTGGAGAACGTCGGAGAGCACGCCGGGCGGCCCTACCTGGCCATGGAGCTGATCGAGGGGCGGAGCCTCGAGGAGCTGCTCCTCGCCCTCGGTCGGCGAAAGCGCCGCCTCGCGCCGACGCTCGCCGTCTGGATCGTCGGCCAGGTGCTCGACGGTCTCCACGCCGCCCACGGCGCGCGCGACGGGCGGAGCGGCGAGGCGCTGCGCATCGTGCATCGGGACGTCTCGCCGCCGAACGTGATGCTCTCGAGCGACGGCGCCGTGAAGGTCGTCGATTTCGGCGTCGCCAAGGCGGCCCGGGCCCTCGGTCCACTCACGGAGCCCGGCACGGTGAAGGGGAAGCCCGCCTACATGTCCCCGGAGCAGGCGCGGGGAGAGTCGGCGCAGGTGGACCTTCGGACGGACGTCTACGCCGCGGGCATCGTGCTCTGGGAGGCGCTGACGGGGCGGCGCCTCTTCAAGGGCGAGAACGCCAACGCCACGCTCCGCCAGGCGATGTTCCCGGAGCTGGCGCCGCCGAGCTCCTACGCGCCCGAGGTCACGGCGGAGCTCGACGCCGTGGTGCTGCGCGGCCTCGCGACGGAGCCCGTCGACCGCCCGGCGAGCGCCGCCGAGCTCAAGCGGGAGCTCCTCTCCGTGGTGCCCGAAGCCAAGGAGGACCGGCGCGAGACGCTGGCGGCGCTCGTGCACGCGCTCCTCGGCGAAGACCGGAGCTCGGTGCTGCCGACCTTCCCGAGCGAGGCGACGATCGCCGACGCGGGCACGGGGCTCG
>JBCDGX010000024.1:0-17909 GCA_038750805.1 Myxococcota bacterium | reverse complement strand
CTCCGCGAGGCGGCCGCGAAGGGCATGGCGGCCTTCATGCCTGCCTTCGCGAAGGTGGCCTTCGGGCCGCAGGCCAAGATGGCGCCGGTCATCCTCTACCGGACCCTCGGCGAGGCGCTGCCGGAGGAGGTCCGGGAGGGCGCCGTGCTCCTCGGCCTCGCGGTGCAGACCGCCATGAAGTCGCCGAAGGAGCTCGCCGCGGCCGGCTTCGGAGGTCCCCCGCCCGTGGCCGGCGTGAAGCTCTTCGAGGCCATGCTCGCCTCGCCGAGCGGGCTCGTCTTCGCGAAGGGCGATTGGGAAGGCATGCGCGGCGCGCCCCGGACCCCGAGCGGCCGCGTCGAGCTCGCGCTCCCGGACCTGCTCGAGGAGGCCGCGACGCTCAGCGCGGGCCCGGCGGCGCCGGACCCGGCCTTCCCCTTCGTGCTGAGCGCGGGCGAGCGCCGGAGCTTCACGGCGAACACGATCATCCGGGACCCGGACTGGCGAAAGAAGGACGCCGAGGGCGCGCTGCGCGTGCACCCCGAGGACGCCGCGCCGCTCGGCCTCGCGACCGGTGACCGGGTCCGCCTGACGACGCGGCGGGGCGCCGCGGAGGTCTCCGTCGAGGTCACGCCCTCCATGCAGCGCGGGCACCTCTCGCTGCCCAACGGCACGGGCATCGGGGGGGACGGACGGCACGGCGGGATCTCGCCCAACGAGCTGACGGAGACCGAGGCCCGCGATCCCTTCGTGGGAACGCCCTGGCACAAGCGCGTCCCGGCCCGCCTCGAGCGCATCGGCGCCTGAGGAGACGTACGGGACAATACGCACGTCCACGCACCGCGGGGGCGCTCAAGGGCCGGGAAGGCCGGCCGTTGTAGCTCCCCGGTGAACCGTCCGCTGCACGACGACGGGCAAGATCGGCCCACGTGGGAGAACGCAGGCGACGCGGCTGCGGTCGGACTACCGCCGACCGCCATCGTCTCGGCGCGGCGGATCGCGCGCCCGGCGTTCCACGCCCCCGTGCTCGAGATCTGGTCCGAGGAGCGAGGCCTCGTCGCCTCCGCCTCCATCGACAGCTCGCCCTTCACGCTGGGCCGCGACCCGAAGGCAGCGCTCCAGCTCGCCGCGCCCTCGGTCTCGAAGCTCCACGCGCGCATCGTGCGGAAAGGCTCGAGCTACTGGCTCGCCGACCTCGAGAGCCGGAACGGGACCTTCCTCGGCGACGAGCGCCTCGCCGAACCGCGGGAGCTCACGAACGGCGACCGGATCCGCGTCGGCGGCGTCGAGCTGCGCTTCGTGCTGCGGCGCCGGCGGCGGCCGAACAGCACCGTCGCCGAGCGCTCCGGGCAGGAGCGCGACCCGGACCTGAAGAACCTCGGGCCGCTCCTCCAGGCGCTCCAGGGTGAGGGGCTCCGGCCGGTCTTCCAGAGCCTTCACGACCTCCCGAGCGGCCGCCCGTGCGGCTACGAGGCGCTCACCTGGTCGAAGGACGCCGACCGCTTCCCCTTCGCGATCATGCAGACGGCGGAGCGCGTCGCACAATCCCTCGAGCTCAGCCGGGTGATGCGCGACCTCAGCCTCGCCGCGGCGGCCCGGCTGCCCGCCGAGGGCGAGCTCCTCTTCCTGAACGTGCACCCCGAGGAGACGGCGAAGCTCGAGGTCGAGCTCCCGCGCATCGTCGAGGCCGTGCCCGCGGGACGTCGGGCCGTGCTCGAGATCCACGAGACGGCCATCGTCGAGGAGGCCGAAGCCATCCGCCGCCTCCGGGACGCGCTCCACGACCACGGAGCGCTCATGGCCTACGACGACGTCGGCGCGGGACGCTCGCGCCTCCGCGAAATCGCCGACTGCCCGCCGGACATCGTGAAGCTCGACCGCTCCATGATCAGCGGCATCGATACGAGCGCCGCACGCCAGCAGCTCGTCGAGGCGCTCGTCACGGCCTCCCACGCGCTCGGCACGCGCATCGTGGCCGAGGGCGTCGAGACCGAGGCCGAGCTCATCGTCTGCGGAGAGCTCGGCATCGACATCGCCCAGGGCTTCTTCCTCGCCCGTCCGGCCCCGCCACCCCCGGCGAGCTGACCCGTGGCTAGCAGGCTGCGGCAAAAGGCGACCCGTACGAGTCGCCGTTTGCAGCAGCCTGCTAGGCGCTCTGCGCCGCGGCGCCCCGCGCGGCCGCGGTGGCGATGGCGCGCACGAGCTCGTCACGCGACACGGGCTTGGTGAAGGTCGCCACGGCCCCGGGGACCCGGCCCTCGGGCGGGTTCCCGCTCAGGAGGAGCACGGGCAGGGTCTGGCCGAGCTGGCGCGCCAGGTCCTCGCCCTGGACCGGCCCCGGCATGCGCAGGTCGCTCACGACCACGTCATAGGCGGCGGACGCGGCGCGGATGAGCCGCAGCGCCTCGGTCCCGTTGGCCGCGACGGTCACGTCGAGCCCCGCCCGCCGAAGCAGGCGCGCCACCGAGCGGCGCACGGCGTCCTCGTCCTCCACGAAGAGCACGCGAAGCTCCTCGACCCCGCGCGCGTGGTCCACGGGCTGCACGACCGAGTCCCGCATGTCCTCCTCGCTCGCGAGCGGAAAGAGCAGCGAGACCCGGGTCCCCGCGCCCACCTCGGAGCGCACGTCGATGTCGCCCCCGGACTGCTGAACGAAGCCGTGGATCATCGCGAGGCCCATGCCCGAGCCGCGGAGCCCCTTGGTGGTGAAGAAGGGCTCGAAGACGCGCGAGAGCGTGTCGGCGCTCATGCCCTCGCCGTCGTCCTCGACGCTGAGCACGACCGTGCCGGCTTCGAGCCCTTCGGGCGCGAGCGCGTCCCGAAGCGCGACGCGTACGGTCACGTGGCCCCCGCGGGGGAGCGCGTCACGCGCGTTCAGCACGAGGTTCAGGAGCGCGTTCTCGAGCGACGAGCGGTCCACGTGCACCCGCGCCGCGGACCCCACGGACTCCACGGAGAGCGCGACGTTGTCCGGCAGCGTCCGGCGAAGGAGCGAGTGCATCTCGGCCACCACGTCGTCGAGCTCGAGCACCTCGGGGTCGAGCTCGGCGCGGCGGGCGAAGCTGAGGAGCGAACGCGTGAGGGCGGCTCCGCGCTGCGCCGCGCTGAGCGCGTCGTCCAGCGCCTCGCGCTGCGCCGCGGGAAGCGCGCTCCCCTCGGCGGCCTCGAGCCCGCTCATGATCACCGAGAGCAGGTTGTTGAAGTCGTGCGCCATGCCCCCCGTGAGCTTGCCGAGGGCGTCCATCTTCTGCGCGTGAAAGAGGAGCTCACGGCTCTCGCGGAGCTGCTCCTCCATGTGCACCTGCTCGGTCACGTCGAAGAGCACGCTGTTGAACACCACGGTCCCGTCCGGCTTGCGCATGGGCAGGCCTCGCGCCTCGACCCACTTCAGCTTCCCCGCGGGCGTGCGCATGCGGTAGCGCACCGCCCAGGGCTCGAGGGTCGCGGCGGCGTGGTCGACGGAGGCGCGGACCTCGGCCATGTCCTCCGCTATGGGCAGCTGCCAGAGCCGGGTGGGGTCGCCCTCGAGCTCCTCGATGGGCAGCTCCCAGAGCTCCCGGCACCCCTCGTTCATGTGCGAGATGCGGTCCGAGCCGTCGGGAAAGACCGCGTAGCGGAACACGGCGCCGGGCACGTTCGCCGACATGTCCCGGAAGCGCCGCTCGCTCTCTTCGAGCGCCGCCTGCGTCGCGACCTCGGGGGTGATGTCGGCGATGACGCCGATCATGCGCCGCACCTCGCCGGACGGGGCATGGAAGGCCTGACCGCGAGAGCGCATCGTCAGGAAGCTCCCGTCCTCGTGACGCAGGCGCATCATCAGGTCGTAGGGCGCGCCCTTCTCCCAATGCGCTTCGAGCGCCGCCACGACGCGGGCCGCGTCGTCGGGATGGAGGCGGTCGAAGAACTCCGTCGCGTTCGTGCGGTTCCGCCCCGGCGGGATGCCGAGGGTCCGGAGGAGCGTGCTGGACCAGTGCACGGCGTCGCTTTGGAGGTCCCAGTCCCAGACGCCGAAGGTCGCGAGCTCGGCCGCGACCCGCAGGCGCTCCCGCTCCGCCTCGGGGGCGTCGAAGGCGAGCGCGATCGCCTCGCCCCGGTCGTCGTCCGGCGCAGCCATGACCCGATGAGTCTATGGCTGAATACCGTTCACGTCCCAGTTCCCCGGTCGGCGATGGACGACCCCGTCCCCGTTTGCCGACACCGGTGACCGCCGGGCCCTCAGGGAAGCACGTCACCCCAGCCGAAGGACGCCTCGCGCACCGGCGGCACGGGCCGTCCGAAGAGCGGCGCCAGCACCTCGAGGAGTTCGAAGAGCGCGTGCGCCGTGCCGCCGTAGACCAGTCCCTCGCGCCAGGCCCCGGGGCGAAGCTCGAAGCAGGGCGAGTGGCGGGTCACGCCCGCGCGCGTCCAGGGGATGCCCGGCCAGCTCTCTCGCGCGAGCAGCTCGCCGACGTCGAGCTCCGCGATGCTCGCCACCTCTCCCGGCTCGGGCACCAGCGTCGCCGCGCGGGGCACGGCCGCGACGAAGGGCTCGAGGCGATAGTCGCTCGTGTAGAGGGGCAGGCTCGAGAGCCGTCCGAGCACGCGCGCGCCCTCGAGGCCGATCTCCTCCCGCGCCTCGCGAAGCGCCGTCGCCTCGATGCTCGCGTCGCCGTCCTCGGGCTTCCCGCCCGGGAAGCTGTATTCGCCGCCGTGGTTGGCGAGGTGCGCGGCGCGCTCGGTCACCACCACACGGAGCGCCCCCTCGGCCCAGCGCAGGGGCACGAGCACGCCCGCGCGGCGGTGGTTCCGCCGCCCGGGGAGCGCGGGGTGCTCGGTCCAGGCGTGCGCCCGCAGCGCCGCGCCGACGGCCGATTCGTCGGGCGTCAGACCCAGATCTCCTCCGCCTGGGCCGGCCCACCGCCAAGGGGAAGCACGAGCCGCACGTGATGGCGTCGGCCGGCCGCGTCGATGCGCGGAACCCGCGCGGCGTTCACGTGGAGCGTCCCGGCAGCGTCGCGGGTCTGCCAGCGGCGCGTGCCGCCCGTCTTGAGGTCGTGGTGCATATGCCCGAAGCAGACGACCTGGGGTGGCGTGGGGGCCGCGTCGAGGGCCGCGCGGAGGTCCCGGTCGCCCCAATCGCCGGGGAGCGAACGGGCCTCCGGCGCGAAGTCCCGGCCGCAGGGGTCCTCGGGCCCCTCCCCGAGGCCCGTCGGCCCGTTGTGTGCGAGCACGATCAGCGGCTTGGTCGCGCCGCGTACGAGCGTCCGGAGCCGCTCGGCGCTCGCGTCCAGATCGCCGACCCCGTGGGCCTTCGCCAGGTGCGTCCGGAAGGCCAGCCCCGGCCCGCCGCTCGAATGCGGCCGCGCCGCCAGCAGCTCGTGGCTCCCGAGGTCCAGGCGCTCGTAGGCCACCAGACGCACCGGGCCGAGGGCTCGCCGCAGCCGCGCGACGCGCCATGCCTGGAGGTGCCCGAAATAGGGCCGCGCCCCGAAGAGCTTGGGGAAGGTCTCGACGGCGAGCTGCGGGAGCCAGGTACCGTCGTGGTTCCCGGGGATCATGTAGGCCGGCGTCCGGAGCGCCGCGATGCGTCGCGCGGTCCGGAGCCCGCCGCCCTCCGTGTAGGACGCGAGGTCCCCGACGAAGAGCACGGCGTCGTAGCCGCCCCCGTCGAGCGCTTCGACGTCCTCTGCGCCGAAGTGCTGGTGCACGTCGCCGAGGACGGCGAGGCGGAGGGCGCTCATCGCACGCGCGTCGCGGCGCCGGCCATCTTCAGGACGTGCTTGAAGTGCGCCTTCTCGACCGGCGTCACGCTCAGCCGCGATCCCTTGCGCGTGACGTGCATGCCCTCGAGGGCCGCCTCGGCCTTGAGCGCGCCGAGCTCGACGACGCCGAACTTCTCGACGAACTCCACGTCGACGACGTCCCAGCGCGGCTCGCCTTCCTTCACCTTCGCGTCGAAGTACTTCGACTTCGGGTCGAACTGGGTCGCGTCCGGCCGGGCCGTCCCGACGATGCGGACGACGCCCACCACCCCCGACGGTTTCGCGTTGGAGTGGTAGTAAAGCGCCAGATCCCCCTTCTTCATGGCCCGCATGAAGTTGCGGGCCTGGTAGTTCCGCACGCCCTCCCATTCCTCGGTGACGTCCGCTTCCATCTGTTCGATGGAGTAGACGTCAGGCTCGCTCTTCATCAGCCAGTACTGCCGCGCCATGGCGGAGTCATAGTATGGACGCCCCCCGAAACGACACGATGCACGCCTTTCTCGACGGCGTGCGCACGCGAAACCCCCACCGCCCGGAGTTCCTCCAGGCCGTCGACGAGGTCGTCGAGTCGATCTGGGACCTCAGCCGCGAGCCCCGCTACCGCGACGCCGCCGTGCTCGAGCGCCTCGTCGAGCCCGACCGCATCGTGCGCTTCCGCGTCGTCTGGGAGGACGACCAGGGCCGGCCGCACGTCGAGCGTGCCTGGCGCGTGCAGCATTGCGGCGCCCTCGGGCCCTACAAGGGCGGGCTCCGCTTCCACCCCTCGGTGGACGAAAGCACGCTCCAGTTCCTCGGCTTCGAGCAGACCTTCAAGAACGCGCTCACGGGCCTGCCCATGGGCGGCGGCAAGGGCGGCGCGACCTTCGACCCGAAGGGCAAGAGCGACGCCGAGGTGCGGCGCTTCTGCCAGGGCATGATGCTCGAGCTCTTCCGGCACATCGGCGCGGACGTCGACGTGCCCGCCGGCGACATCGGCGTCGGGGCGCGCGAGGTCGGCTACCTCTTCGGCACCTTCCGGCGGCTCACGGGGCGCTGGGAGGGGGCCTTCACCGGCAAGCATCCCGCCTACGGCGGCAGCAAGCTCCGGCCCGAGGCCACGGGCTACGGCCTCGTGTACTTCGTCGACCGCGTGCTCGCGGCGCGCGAGGAGGGACTCCGCGGCAAGACCGCCGCCGTGAGCGGCTCGGGCAACGTCGCGCTCCACGCGATGGAGAAGCTCCTCGACTTCGGCGCGAAGCCCGTGACCGCGAGCGATAGCTCGGGCTTCGTGCACGACCCGGAGGGCATCGACGCGAAGAAGCTCGCCTTCCTCCGCGAGCTCAAGCTCGGGCGCCGCGGGCGCATCCACGAGTACGCCGACGAGGTGCCCGGGGCGACCTTCCACGCCGGCGAGCGGCCCTGGGGCGTGGGCGCCCAGATCGCCCTCCCCTGCGCGACGCAGAACGAGCTCGACGAAGGCGACGCGGCCAAGCTCGTCGCAGGCGGCTGCCTCGTCGTCGCCGAGGGCGCGAACATGCCCACGACCGCCGCGGGCGTGCACGCGCTCCAGGAAGCGCGGGTCGCCTTCGGGCCGGGCAAGGCGGCCAACGCCGGCGGGGTCTCCGTGAGCGGCCTCGAGCAGAGCCAGAACGCCCAGCGCCTCTCCTGGACCGAGAAGGAGGTCGACGCGCAGCTCCAGTCGATCATGACCTCGATCCACGACACCTGCGCCTGGGAAGGCCGGCGCGAGGACGGGACCATCGACTACGTCCGCGGCGCCAACCGCGCGGCCTTCCGCAAGGTGGCCGACGCCATGGTGTCCCAGGGCTTCTGAGCCGCGTCCGCGCCTCCTGCGCCAGCGGGGTCACGCGCGCCCCGCGGGCGCTGAGCTACATTCGCGGCCTGCGCGGCGCTCGCGACCGCGCGCGGAACCCGCGATGAGCCGAACCCTACGCCTGCTGACCGCCACCGGACTGATGCTCGGGGGGATGCTCCCCGCCTGCGAGTGCACCACCGGCACGCTCGCGGGCAGCGGCCGCGCCTGCACCGCGGACACGGACTGCCCGGCCTCGGAGGTCTGCGCCGACGAGCGCTGCGTGCCGAACCGTCCGGACGACACGCCGCCCGGCTGCGTCGACCCGGACATGGACGGCTACGGCCCCCTCTGTGGCCTCACGGCCGACGACCCGCGGAACGAGGATTGCGACCCCGACGACCCGACGCAGACCGGCGTCGAGGTCTGCGACGGGCGGGACAACGATTGCGACGACCTGGTCGACGACGGGGTCCTCAGCCCCTGCGGGGATTGCGATCCGAGCTGCTCCGCGAGCGGCATCGGCCCGGGCGCCGGCACGCCGGACGCGCCGGGCTTCGACCCCACGGACGACAACAGCGACGGCGTCGGCCTCGACCCCGAGGGCGCCATCGTGCTCGACGCCGAGCGCATCAACACGAACTTCATCTGGATCGCGAACACCACCGAGGGGACGGTCTCGCGCTTCAGCACCGAGGCGCCCTACCCGGAGCTCGGGCGCTACTCGACGGGGCCCGCGGACTTCCGGATGAACACGCCCCGGCCGACCGGCAACGGGTTCTTCGGCAACGACCCGTCCCGGACGAGCGTGAACTCCTTCGGCGACGCGTTCGTGGCGAACCGCGAGGGCAACGACATCGTTTACATCAGCGCGCTCGGTACCGGCTGCCTCGACACGAACGGCGACGGTGAGATCACGACCAGCACGGACGTGAACGGCGACGCCATCATCGAGCGGAGCGAGGTGCTCGCCTTCGGTGAGGACGATTGCGTCGTCCGGCAGAGCCTCGACGAGGCCTTCCCCGGCGAGGACCGCGTGCGCGCCGCGGCAGCGCAGGACGTGACGGGCCCGGACGGCGAGGTCCGGCGCTTCATCTGGGTCGGCGCCTACAACACGACGCCCGCGGACGGCGGCGGCTGCGGCGAGTGCGCCGGAGGCGTCGCGAAATACGAGGTCGTCGAGAGCGCGGACGGCAATGTCCGCCTCGAGCGCCGCCTGGTCACGAGCGCGCCGGTCCGCCCCTACGGCTTCGCCCTCGACGGCGACGGCCGGCTCTGGATCGCCACGCGCGACGGGGACCTCCTCGGCTTTGTCGACACGGAGGTGTGCGTCGACGACGCGAGCTGCGCGGTCCGAGGCTGCACGGCGAGCGGCACGGAAGGGGGCGAGTGCGACGACGCCGTGAAGGGCCGCATCCCCGCTCCCTTCACGCCCTACGGCATCACCGTCGACTTCAACCAGCGCGTCTGGATCGGCGGCGACGAGATCGGCCGCTACGACCTCGGCGCCGCGCCGGGCAGCCGCTGGACCGTCGTCGACGTGCCGCGCAGCGGCATCGCGGTGCACGGCATCGCCGCCGACGCCGCCGGCTGGATCTGGGGCGCGGCGCAGGGCGACGGCGTCTACCGCGTCGACGCCGACGATCCGGCGCGCTGGACCACGGTGGCGGACACCGCGGGCCCCCTCCACAAGGGCATGGCCGTGGACGCCGAGGGGAAGATCTGGTCGATCACCCAGGGCCGGAGCGGTGACGCGGAGACCTCGGATGCCGAGGCCGTGGTCATCGTGCCGGGGCCGACGCTCGAGGACGCGACGGTCCAGCGGGACGTCGCCGACTCCATCTACAACCCCTACACGTACTCGGATATGACGGGGCTCCAGCTCCGCCTGGCGACCAACCCGCGCGGAACCTACGAGCACGTCGTCGAGGGCTGCGACCCGGAGACCACCTCGGACGGCCTCACGCGCTGGGCCGAGCTCCGCTTCGAGGCGGAGACCCCCGCCGGCACGAGCGTCGCCTTCCGCGTGAAGACGGCGGACACGCGCGCGGGGCTCGTCGACGCGCCCTTCGTCGCCGTCGGTCTGACGCCGCCGGACGCCTCGCCCCTCGACCTCTCGATGGCGCTCGCCGACGCGCTGGCTGACGGGACCATCGACGCCGTCGGCCGCTTCCTCCTGGTCGAGGTCGCCCTCGAGGCGAACCGCTCGAGCTCCGTCGAGGTGATCACCCCGCGCGTGACCGGCCTCGACGTGACCTTCACCTGCCCCCCGATCTTCGGCTGAACATGAAACGCACCCTGCTCGCCTGGGCGCTCGCCGCCCTCACCGTCTCCTGCGCCACCGGCGAGCCCATCGGGCGCGCGGAGGGTGAGGTGGTCTACGGCGCCGACGACCGGCTCGAGCTCGGGGAGGCCACCCCAGCGGAGCAGGTCCTCGCGCAGACCACCGCGGCGCTCTTCTTCCAGGGCGACCTCGAGCGCGGCGTCGGTGGGTGGACCGTCGCGGCAGGCGTGGACGACCTTCAGACGGCGCAGGAGCTCTGCCCGGGCGAGCGCTACGCGGAGCAGCCGACGCTCGCCTTCTGCTCGGGCACGCTCATCGCCGAGGACCTCGTGCTGACGGCCGGCCATTGCGTCTCGAGCTCGGATTGCGGCTCGACGCAGATCGCCTTCGATTACGTCTGGGAAGAGGGCGCGGTCGGGCGCATCGACGATGAGGACGTCTACTCCTGCGCGGGCATCGTGGCGCGGAAGGCGCCGAGCTTCATCGGCCTCGACGAGGAGTACGCCATCCTCCGCCTCGACCGTCCCGTCGTCGGCCGGGCGCCGGCGACGATCTCGCCCGAGGGCGTTCGGAGTCTGGCCCGTGGCGACGCGCTCACGATGCTCGGCTACCCCTCGGGCGTGCCCCTCAAGGTGGACGCCGGCGGGCGCCTTCAGAGCGCGGCGCCCTTCCTCTTCTTCGGCACCGTGGACGCCTTCGGCGGCAACTCGGGCTCGGGCATCTTCCACGAGGGCGAGCTGGTGGGCGTGCTGCTCGGGGGCGAGCAGGACTACGCCCGCGACGCCGCCCGCGATTGCTTCCTGGTGAACGAGCTCGCGAGCACGGCTCCCGGGGAGACGATGCTCTTCGCCGACGTCGCCATGGACGGCTATTGCGCCGAGGAGCCCGACGACGCGGTGCTCTGCGCGGAGCCGGACTCCTGGATCGCCGGGCGCCTTCCGGTGGAGGGGGGCGGCGGCGGCTGTGCCGCGGGCGGGAGCGGCGCCGGCGTACTCCTCGCCGGTCTGGCCCTCGTCGCGCGCCGCCGCCGCGGCTGAGCCGTGGTACCAACGCGCCATGACTTTCGATGGCCGAAGGGTCCTCGTCACCGGTGGCGGAGGCGCGCTGGGGCGCGCCGTGGTCCGGGAGCTCCTCGACGCCGGCGCGCTCGTCGTCGCGCCGACCTTCACGAAGGGTGACGAGGCGGCCCTGACGGCGCTGGCGTGCGCCGAGCTCCGCTCACCGGGAGGCGTCGACGTGACCGACGAGGCCTCGGTGGACGCGCTCTTCGCCGAGGTGCCGGAGCTCTGGGCGAGCGTGCACCTCGCGGGCGGTTTCATCTGGAGCCCGCTCGTGGACACGAGGCTCGAGGACTTCGAGCGCCTGCTCGCGCTGAACCTCCGGAGCTGCTTCCTCTGCTGCCGAGCGGCGGCGCGGACCATGAGCGGCGCGGGCCGCATCGTGAACGTGGCGGCGCGGCCGGCGCTGGTCCCGACGGCGAACGTGACGGCCTACGCGGCGACGAAGGCCGGGGTCGCGGCGCTGACCCAGGGCCTCGCGGAGGAGCTCGCGCCGCGGGGGATCTGGGTGAACGCCATCGTCCCGTCGATCTTCGACACGCCGCGGAACCGCGAGGACATGCCCGACGCCGACCACACCGCGTGGCCGAAGCCCGAGGAGCTCGCCGCGACCATCGCCTTCCTGGCCTCGCCGGAGAACGCGAGCACGCGAGGGGCACTCGTCCCCGTGTACGGCAGGAGCTGAGCGTGGAAGGCCTTCAGCTCATCGACGACGCGCTCCTCGACGACCTCGTCGCGCGCGCCCGGAAGACCGAGCGGCTGCGGCTGAACCACAACTTCCACGCGGGCCCGAGCGACAACCCGCATCGCTTCCTGAACGCGCTGATCCGCGGCACCTACGTCTGCCCCCACCGCCACACGACGCCGCCGAAGGACGAGGCCTTCCTCGTGCTCCGGGGCGAGGTCGGCATCGCCGTGTTCGACGACGAGGGCCGGGTGAGGGCCAAGGCGCACCTCGGGGGAGCGCAGCGCCCCGCCGGCCTCGACCTGCGCGCGGGCGTCTTCCACACGCTGGTCCCGCTGAGCGACGCCGCGGTCATCTACGAGGTGAAGCCCGGCCCCTGGGAGCCGGCCACGGACAAGGATTGGGCTCCCTGGGCGCCGCGCGAGGGCGAGCCGGGGGTCGCGGCGTATCGGGAAGAGCTCGAAGCGCTCTTCGCGTGAGCCGGAGCGCCACGGGCGCGGCGTAAGGGCCTGAAGCACCGCGAAAGGGGGCGGCCGTTGATCGCCGGGAGCCCACCCCGCAGCGTGGCTTTCCATGTCCCGCATGCTCGCCCGGTCCCTCTTCGCGTCCCTCCTCATCCTGCCCATGGCTTGCGACGGCGGCTCCGGCGAAAGCGACGCCGGCCTGCCCGATGCCGCCCTGGCCGACGCCGGCCTCGCGGACGCGGGAGGCGTGGACGACGCCGGCGGCGCCGACTCGGACGGTGGCCTCGTCGAGGAGCGGGAGCTCGCGGCCTCCCCGGGCTGTCCGACCGCCGATCCGCCGGGAATCCTGCCCATCGTGCCCGAGGAATGCGGCCATTGGTCCGCCGCGCGCTTCCCCGCCCGCACCGAGCGCTGGGAGGTCGTCGGGCTCGGCTACGAGCTCGACGACGATTCGAACCCGGCCAGCTCGGCGCCGGGCCTCGCGCATCGGGTTCGGCTCTTCGCGGCCCCGGGCGAGCGCCCGCCCGCGGAGCTCTCCAGTCCGCTCACCCTCGAGGTCGCGGCCACCACCTGGCCCGAGGGCATGGACCGGGAGGTGGAGCTCCGCCTCGACGCGCCCTTCGTCGTCGAGGCGGGACAGGCCCTCTACGTCGCCTTCGAGATGGTCTGCTCGCCGATGGACCGCCGCCCGGCGCTCGGTCTGGAACTCTGCGCCTCGGACCCCGGAAGCTACTGGTGGAGCCAGGCCGCGGAAGCGCCCTACGACTGGGCGACGCACGAGTCCTTCGACCTCGACCCGGCCGTGCCGCAGGTCGACGTGACCTACATCGTCCGCTGAGCGACGCCGCCGCTCAGCCAGCGAGGAGCCACGCCGCCGCTCAGCCGGCGAGGAGCCACGCCGCCGCTCCACCCACCACGATCACGAGGACCGCGAGCGCCACGTAGAGCCCCGAGCCGCCGCCCTTCTTCTCCGGCAGCTCGGACGTCCCCGGCGGCGCCGCCACCGGCGCCACGGGCTCCGGCGCGGGGTCCGGCGTGGGCACGGGCGCCGGCTCGGGAATCGCCTCGGCCGTGGGCAGAGGCACCGCGTCGCTCTCGAGGCTCTCGAGCCCCTCGAGCCCGGACTCCCGCCAGTGCGGCTGGTCGCTCGGCGTGCTGCCGGCCTGGCCGACGGCGTCCGCCACCTCCTCGTCGTCGCTGAACCAGGCCGAGGGGTCCTCGAAGGAGCCCGTGTCCACGGCGTCCGCGCCCATGTCGCCGGGCACGAGGGGACGCGAGCCCGGCGCCTCGCCGCTCATCTCGTCGATGGACGTGAAGCGGAGCAGCTCCTCCTGGATGAGCTTGTCGATGATCGACTGCTGGCTGCTCCCGCTCGTCGCCCCGCCCTCGGCGATGGCCTGCTTCACGAGCGACGCGATGTCGTAGCTCGTGACCTTGAGCTGGTGGCTGAAGAGGTAGTTCGCGAGGTCGTCGCCGAGCTCACGCGCCGTCCGGAAGCGCTGCTCCGGGTCCCGCGCCAGCGCCCGCGCGAGCAGCGCCTCGAACTCCGCGTCCACCTCCGGGTTCAGTCGGCTCAGGCTCGGCACGTTGGCCTGCTGCACCAGCTTCACCGTCTGGTAGTCGGTCTCCCCGAGGAAGAGCCGGCGCCCGGCGAGCATCTCCCAGAGCACGATGCCGATGGCGAAGACGTCCGCGCGCTGGTCGACGGGCTTGCCGAGCGCCGCCTCCGGCGAGAGGTAGGAGAACTTCCCCTTCACCACGCCCGGGTCCGTCTTCTCGAGCTGCGTGTGCGCCTTCGCGAGGCCGAAGTCCGTGACCTTCACCTCGCCGCGCTTCGAGATGAGGATGTTCGGCGGCGAGATGTCGCGGTGCACGATGTTGAGGTCGTTGCCCTCGTCGTCCTCGAGCTCGTGGGCGTAGCTGAGGCCGTGGCAGGCCTCCATCGTGATGTAGATGGCTTCCTTCAGCGGGATGTGCCGCCCGCTCTCCCGAAGGACCTCGATGATCTTCTTCAGGTTGGAGCCATCGACGAACTCCATCACGATGAAGTAGGTGTCGTCGGCCGCGCCGATATCGAACACCGACACGATGTTCGCGTGGTTGAGGCGGGCCCCGAGGCGCGCTTCGTCCAGGAACATCCCGATGAAGTTCTTGTTTTGAGCCAGGTGCGGAAGGACGCGCTTGATGGCGACCTTCTTCTTGAAGCCCTGGACGCTCATCGCCTCGCCGACGAAGACCTCCGCCATGCCGCCCGCCTCGAGGCGCTGGGTGACGCGGTACCGTTGCTCGGCCATGGTTCGTTCGAGGGTCCCTGGATGCGGGCGCCGACCGTCCAGGCAGGCCCCAGGCGGGCCGAAACCCGCCATATCACCGGGGATTCTGGAGTCGCGTGGTCGAGCGCGTCAAGCGATCGGTCCGTGACGAGGCGACCGCGAGCGCGGGTCCCCGCGCGGCGAGGGGCCCGGTCCAGGCGATTGACTCGACGGGGCCCTGCGGTTTCACTCCCCGGGTGCCGCGCTCGCCCCATCCGCTTCGGGTCGCTCCATCGATTCTTTCGGCGGATTTCAGCCGTCTTGGCGAGGAGATCCGCGCGGTCGAGGAGGCCGGCGCGGACTGGATCCACGTCGACGTGATGGACGGGCGCTTCGTGCCCAACCTGACCATCGGCCCGCCGGTGGTGAAGGCCCTTCGCGCGGTCGCGACCAAGCCCCTGGACGTCCACCTCATGATCGTGGAGCCGGAGCGCTACGTGGAGGCCTTCGCCCAGGCCGGGTCCGCGGTGATCACGGTCCACCAGGAGGCGACCCGCCACCTTCAGCGCACGCTCCAGCAGATCCGTGACGCGGGTTGCCGCGCGGGCGTCTCGCTGAATCCTCACACGCCCGAGGACACCCTTCGGTACGTGCTGCCCTACCTCGACCTGGTGCTGGTGATGAGCGTGAACCCCGGCTTCGGGGGCCAGGCCTTCCTCCCCGACGTGCTCCCGAAGATCGCCGGGCTCCGCGCGATGATCGACGCCCACGTGGCCGCCGGCGGCCAGCCCATCGACCTCGAGGTCGACGGCGGCATCAAGCCCGGGACCGCACGCAGCGTCGCCGACGCGGGCGTCGACGTGATCGTCGCCGGGAGCGCGGTCTTCCGCGGCGCGCACGGCGATTACGCCGCCGACATCCGCGCCATCCGCCAGGACTTCGAGGCCGCCGCGTGAGCACGGCCACGGAGCAGGGCCTCACCACGGTCTTCGTCGACAAGAAGGCCACGAAGCGTCGGCTGAAGACGGCCAAGCTCGTGGTCGTCGGCGGTCCCGATCAGGGCCGCGAGCTGATGATCGACAAGGAGCGGGTGACCATCGGCCGGAGCGTCATCTGCGACCTCGTGCTCGCGGACAAGTCCGTGAGCGGCACGCATTGCGAGGTCGTGGTCCGGGAAAGCGGCTTCCTGCTTCGCGACCTCGAGTCGACGAACGGGACGAAGGTCGGGGACCTCCGCGTGCGCGAGGTCTGGCTCCGCGAGGGAACGGAGATGCGCATCGGGCAGACCCGCGTGCGCTTCGACCCGCAAAGCGCCGAGGTGGAGATCGCGCTCTCCACGGAGAATCGCTTCTTCGATCTCGTCGGCAACAGCGTCCGCATGCGGGAGATCTTCGCGGTGCTTCAGAAGGTCGCGGCCACGGACCTCACCGTGCTCATCCGCGGCGAGACCGGCACCGGCAAGGAGCTCGTCGCCCGGGCGATCCACCAGGGCTCCCAGCGCTCACGCCAGCCCCTGGTCGTGCAGGACTGCTCGGCGATCCCCAAGGACCTCATCGAGTCCACGCTCTTCGGTCACGAGCGCGGCGCCTTCACCGGGGCGACGAGCAGCCATCGGGGCAGCTTCGAGCAGGCGAGCGGCGGGACGATCTTCCTCGACGAGATCGGCGAGCTCGACCTCTCGCTCCAGCCGAAGCTCCTCCGGGTGCTCGAGAACCGGGAGATCAAGCGGGTCGGCGGCGACCGCGTGGTGCCCGTGGACGTGCGCGTCGTGGCGGCGACGAACCGGGACCTCCGGCAGATGGTCAACGACGGGACCTTCCGCGAGGACCTCTACTACCGGCTGAGCGTCGTCCAGGTGGAGCTCCCGGCGCTCCGCGAGCGCCCCGAGGACATCCCGCTCCTCGTCGACGCCTTCCTCGAAGAGCTCATCCGCCGGCGCTTTCCCGACGACGCGGACAAGGGCTTCACGGTGGCGCCGGACGCGATGCGCCGGCTCATGGGCTACCCCTGGCCCGGCAACATCCGGGAGCTGAAGAACACCGTCGAGCGGGCGGCGTCCCTGGCCGATGCGCCGGAGCTGACCATCCGCGACCTGATGCCCGCGTCGCAGAAGACGCCGGCGCTGCCGCTCCCCGGCGGCGGCACGGCCGAGGCCTACGTGGAGGACGCGGTGCCCTTCAAGGAAGCCAAGCAGCGCGTGCTGGACACCTTCGAGGCGGCGTACCTCAAGGCGCTCCTCGACAAGCACGGCAACAACATCACGCGGAGCGCGCAGGCGGCGGGGCTCACGCGCTATCACCTTCGCGAGCTCGCGAAGCGCTACGGCATTCGCGGGTCCTGAGCTGATGGTGGCAGGGTAGGAAGCGCATGCCCCTCCGGAGCGAGGTCGAAGGGCGCGGTCGTCGCAGCCGCAGCGCGCCGCGGGTCTTGATGATCGGCGCGGGCGCCGTGGGTCAGG
This sequence comes from Myxococcota bacterium, assembly GCA_038750805.1. Classification (GTDB taxonomy): domain Bacteria; phylum Myxococcota_A; class Polyangia; order Polyangiales; family Houyiibacteriaceae; genus CALCTH01. The sequence continues at coordinate 1,196 of JBCDGX010000024.1, read as the reverse complement.
TCTACGGCTGGCACCTCCAGCGCGGCGGCGCGCGCGTGGAGCTCCTCCTGAAGCCGAAGCACGTGGCCGAAGCGCGGGAGGGCTTTCGCCTCTACCGGATCACCACGAAGAAGGGCCGGGTCCCGGAGACCTTCCGCGCGGACGCCGTGCACGGCGACGTGGCCTCGCTTCGCGGGCGCCGCTTCGACCAGCTCTGGCTGACCATGTCGACGGCGGCGCTCGCCCGGGCGGCGAAGAACCCGCAATCGGACGTGAGCATCGCGCTGAAGGAGCTCGGCCGGACCGTCGTCGCGCTCCCGCCGGGCCTCGAGGTGCCGGATCTCCTGGCTCCCCACGTGCCGCCCCGCCGGCGCGTCGATGGGGGCGTCACGCTCGTCGCCTACGAGGCGCCGCTCGTCGAGGACGAGGTGCCCGAGCCGGGCGTCGCGTTCCGCCTCACGGCGCCAGCCCCCTTCAGCGGCGCGAACGCGCCCGAGGTCGTCCGCCTCCTCCGGAGCGGCGGCATGAAGGCGAAGGAGCATCCGGACGCGCGCGTCGCCGTCGCCTTCAGCGGCGCGACGCTCCTGCCCATCGTCGTCGCCCTCGAGGGCGCTGGCTGGAAGCTCAAGGACGTGCGCCACAGCGACTACTACCGCCTCGCGGCCAAGGCGGGCACGGAGGCGCGGCGCATCATCGAGGACCGCACGGGGGTGAAGAAGCCGCCGGCCACGGTGCTCTACGGCCCGACGGCCTACTACCTCTCCTCGAAGTTCGCGCCGCACCTCGCGCCCTTCGATCTCGAGGTCTACCTCCGCTACCACTTCACGAAGATGCGGACGCAGAGCGAGCGCGGCCTCGCCTTCCTCAGCGCCATCGGCCGGCGCCGCGGCTTCCCGACCGAGGCCATCGACGAGCTGAGGTCCCGCGTGTTCGGGAAGAAGATCCCCGCCTAGGCCGTTGCTCCTCATCCGGACCCGGCGGACCGCACGGATCAGTCGTCCGCGGGGTTCGCGTCGGCCGACGCATCGGCTGCCTGCTCCGGCGCCGCCGGCGCCGCGATCACTTCATCGTCGGCCGTGGGCGCTGCGGCGTCGGTGGCCTCTTCCGCGTCGGACTGCGCCTCGGCGTCCGTCTCGGCCGCGCCGACTCCGGCGTCGGCGGGGTTCTCCTCCATGTCGTCGCTTGCGGCGGGTGCGGCGCTGCCCTCCTCGGCCTCG
>JBCDGX010000023.1:0-18072 GCA_038750805.1 Myxococcota bacterium | reverse complement strand
CGGCGCTCCCGGCGAGCACGGTCCGGCCTTGGCCGACGGGCCCGGGCGACTCGAGAGGAACCGTCCGCGCCGGCGGCGCATAGACGGCCGGGGTGCAGCCGGTGGCCAAGGCCGCGAGGAGAATGAGCCGGAAAGCCATGGACGGCCCTACTGCAGGTTCGGCGCCACGCCGAAGATCACACGGGAAACGTACGTGACCCCAGCCGCCCCCACCGGCACGGTGTGGCGCCCTTGCCATGCCTCGCTCCCGCTGCGCTCGCTCTGGCGCACCCTGGCCCGTGGATGCCACGCGCTCCTCCACGGTGCCGCCCATCGACGGGGCCGCACGCGCGTGCGAAGCACACCCGGCCACGCCTTCCCCGCTCGCCTTCGTCCCCCACGCCGCGCCGCTCGTGCCCGGCGTGCTCGTGGACCGCTACGATCGCTTCATCGCCGAGGTGCGCCTGGATGAAGGCCGGGCGGTCCGCGCGCATTGCGTGAACCCCGGACGCATGGAGGGGCTCGTGCGCCCCGGCGCCCGCGTCTGGCTCCTGCCGGCGCCGCCCAACGCGAAGCGGAAGCTGCGCTGGACCTGGGAGCTTGCGGAGGACCAGGAAGTGATCGGGCCGCGCGCGGGCGCGCCGGCCATCGTCGGCGCCAACACCGTCGTGCCCAATCGCCTCGTCGCCGCGCTGCTCGCGGCGCGGACCTGGCCGGGCTTTCGGCGCTATCGCGGCGTGCGGAGCGAGGTGCGCTACGGCGAGCGCTCGCGCGTGGACTTCGTCGTCGATCGCGCGGCGGGTCCCCACTACCTCGAGGTGAAGAACTGCCACCTCGTCTATCCGGACGGGCGCGCCTACTTCCCGGACTCGGTGAGCGTGCGCGCCGCCGGGCACCTCGCGGAGCTCGCCGCGCTGGCCCGTGAAGGCGCCCGGGCGAGCGTCGTCTTCACCGTGCAGCGCCCCGAGCCCATCCGCGCGGTCCGGCCCTCCATGCTTCACGACCCGGCCTTCGCCGAGGCGGCGCGAGAGGCTGGCGCCGCGGGGGTGCGCTTCCGCGCCGTGCAGGTGGTCCCGAACCTCGCGGGCTACGCGATCACCCGCGAGCTCGCCGTCGATCTCCGTGCCTACGATCCGGCGCCGCTCGCGCGCTTCCGGGACGCGCGCCTGCCCGAGAGCGGCTGGCGCGCGGACCCCCGCCGGGCCGCTCAGGCCCCGTCTTCCCCGTAGAGGAAGCGGAGCGCGTCCGAGCGCGAGACGATACCGACGAGCGCCCCCGCGGCGTCCACCACGGGAAGCCGGCCCACGTTCCGCCGGGACATGCGGTCGATGGCCGCGAAGAGGGGGAGCTCCGGCGGCACGGTGATCGGGTCGTGGGTCATGCAGCTCGCGATGGGGAGCTCGAGGCGCCCCTCGCGCTCGGCCCGCGCCAGATCCCGGCGGCTGATCACGCCGACCAGGCGCTCGTCGTCCGCCGTGGCGATCACCGGCGCGCCGCTCACGCCCCAGCGCGTCAGGCGGCGCCGCGCTTCGTCGAGGCTCAGGTCCTTCGCCAACGAGCGCACGTCCCGGGTCATCATCGACGCCACCCGGAGGCTCGGCGGGGGCAGCGCGCCGAGCGCCTCCTCGAGATGCGCGCGAACGGCCTCCGGCGTCGTGTCCTTCTGCCGCGCGGCCGCCGCCCCCGCGTGCCCCCCGCCCCCGAACGCCCGAAGGAGCGCGCCGACGTCGACGGCGGCGCTCCGGGAGCGGGCCACCAGCGTCACGTCGCTCGTCGCGCCGCCCTTCCTCGCGCGGTGGAAGACGGCGAGGGCCACGGGGGCGTCGGTCAGGCCGGCCCACTCCTCGACCACGCGGGCGAGGCCCTCGGCCTTCTTCGGTCGAGGCGCCAGGCCGATCATCGCGTGCCCGCCCGAGAGCGCCGACAGCGGCACCGGCCGCGCCTCGTCCATCAGCGTGCGGAGCAGCGAGCGCTGAAGATCGGACATGGGCGCGTCGAGGATGCGACCGACCAGCTTCGTGCGCGCCCCGAGGCGGAGAAGCGCCGTCAGCGCCTCGGCGTCCTCGGCGGAGGTCGTCACGTGCCTCAGCGAGCCCGTGTCCGCGTGAATGGCCAGCGCGTAGAGCGACGCCTCGGCGGCATCGATGGGCGCCTCCGCGGCGAGGAGGCGGAGCACCAGCAAGGACGTCACGGCGCCGATGGGCTGGTGCAGGTCGACGTCTCCTTCGAGCGCATCCGGCGGCGGCGGGTGATGGTCGAAGACGCGAAGCATCACGCGCTCACCGGCGTCCCGGCGGGCGAGCACCGGCTCCACGTGGCGCACGCGCGAGCGGCTCCGCGTATCGCAGACCGTCAGATCGCGGACGGCGCCGAGGTCGACGTCGTCGGCGCGCACGGCCGGGAAACGCGCGCGGTGCAGCCCCAGGAAGCGGTGCAGCGAAGGCTGGAGCCGCCGCCCGAGCAGGAGCGTCGGCGCCGGGCGGCCCTCGGCGACGGCCAGCTGCTGAGCGGCCACGCCGGAGGCGAAGGCATCGAGGTCCGTGTTCTCGTGCCCGGTGACGACGTGCGTGGGTCGAGGCCGCACGCCGCGCTCCTCAGGCGACGGCCGAGAGGGCGTCGCGGAGGGTGCGCTCGGCGCGCTTCTGGAGCTGGCGGACCCGCTCCCGGCTCACGCCGAGCTCCTCGCCGAGGGCCGTGAGCGTCGGGCCCTCCTCGCTGAGGAGGCGGCGCTCGACGATGGTCCGCTCGCGGGCCGGGAGGCGTTCGAGGGCGACGGCCAGGCAGTCCTGGATGGCGCGCCGGGTGTCCGACTCGCAGAGGATCTCCTCGGGGCTCGCGCCGGTGGAGGGCAGCTCGAAGCTCGGCTCGTCGTCCCCGCCGCCGAGGATGACGTCGCGGCCGGTCAGCGCCGCGCGCAGGTCGAGCACGTCCTGCTCGTCGACGGCCAGCGCGTCCGCGAGCTCCGCCGTGGTCGGGGGCCGCCCGAGGCTCCCGGTGAGCGCGCGCTCGGTCCGCCAGATGGACACGCGGATGCGCCGGGCTCGGCGCGTGGACGGGATGGGGACGATGCGCCGGTTCTTCCAGACGAAGTCCCAGATCGAGGCGCGGATCCACCACACCGCGTAGGTCGAGAGCCGCGTGCGCCGGGTCGTGTCGAAGCGCCGGATGCTCTCGAGGAGCCCGAGCAGCCCCTCGCCGGAGAGGTCCTCGGCGCTCAGGCCGGTCCAGAGATGGCGCCGCACCTCCGCCTGCACGAGGCCCGCGTGGCGCTCGATGAGCTCCGCGACGGCGCGCTGGTCGTTCCGCTTCGCGGCCCGGAGGAGCGCGTTCTCCTCGTCGATGGTGAGTCGGTCGGTGCGCCTCCGCTTCGGCGAGGCCGGGAAGGGCATCGGCGGGTTGGGGCTGGAGGTGCGGGCGGCGGCGGGGGAGGCGTCCATCATGGCGACGCCGCGACACGGAGCACGAACCGGACCACCGCTTGGGAGCCCCCGAAAGGTGAGAGATCGCCCGAGAAGACGCCCATGAGGCGCACATGCTGCGCCGATGTTTCCGCCGAGCGCACTCCCTGCACCGCAGGGCGGCGTTACCGAAGGCCACATCGGGGGCCGTTCGTTCCGATCGGTAACTCCTGCCGATGGGTTCCATCGGCAAAATGTGGCCTTTGGTGACTAGACTCCGGCGGAGTTCTGTCCAGCTTCGGTCCAGTGTCCTGCCCACCGGCGAAGCGCCTCCGGCTGCATCGCGCCCCGATGCCGGATCGTCTCCCGTCCTTCGATGCGGACGGCCAGCGTAGGAAGGCTGCGCACCCGAGCGCGCTCCGCCAGCTGCGGGTGCGCGTCCACGTCGACGCTCACGACCACCATCCGGCCCTTCGCCGCCTCGGCCAGCGCCTCGAGGGAGGCCTCCGTTCGGTGCGTCTCGACGCACCAGCCGGCGCCGTAGCAGACCACCACCGGCAGCGTGCCGGCGTCGAGGGCCGCGAGCTGCCGGGGGCTGGTCAGCGCGAAGGGCGTGCCGAGGGGCGAGCGTTCCACCCCGCAGCTCGCGCAGTGCTGGAGCTCCCCCAGCGCGCGGACGTCGAGCGCGTCTTCCTCACCGCAATTCGCGCAGCGGCTCCAGAGCCTCATGCGAGCGACGCTAGCTTAGAGTCGGCGCTGGCGACCATGACGACCGTGAATGATGCCGTCCGAGGAATCGCAGGGATGCTAGCCATCGCTGGTCTCGTGACAGCTTGCGCCGGTACGGGCCCGGGGCGAAGCGATGCCGGGGACGCCCCCGACCTCGGGCCGGACTCGACGGTCCCGCCGGACGGCGCCGAGGAAGACCTCGCGGAACGCGACTCGGGACCAGGTTCGGACAGCGCGGACGCAGGCATCGAAGACGCGGGTGAGGGGAGCGGGCGTGGCGGGTTCGTCGAGCTCGACGGCCTCCCGGAGTCATGCCGCGGGTACCGGTGGGCGACACGTCCCAGTGAGCTCAGCGTGGCCTTCGAACCGTGTGCCGGCGGGCCGACGGAGTGTCGACAGCTGGTCGTTGACTGGCCGCTGCCCAGCAACCAACTGAGGACCGGCAAAGCGCTCGTCGGTCACACTGTCGGCGGCAGCTTGGCTTTCGAGCGCGGAAGAAGGCGAGAGCCCTACCAACTCTTGGTGTACGACACGTCGGCCGACCAGGTTGCCCATGCGATGGAGTACCCGGAGGCCACGATTCCAGGCTGCGCCGCGGGATCAGGCGGCGGGCATCACTTCGACGGCGACCAGGCAGTCTTCAGCGTGGTGGGGTTGGAGACTACGTTCACTCACGCTTGGTTCCGGGTGCGGGGAGGGGCGGTTGTCGAGAGGGCCTCCTACGATTCTGCGAGCGGCGGTGAGCAGGGCTTCGCGCCCATCACAGCGGTGCCCGGAGGGCGAATCTTCGGACGGACCATTCTCGGCCAGCGACATGCTCTCTTGGCCGAGGAGGTCGAGTGGCTCCCCCCGGGTGGCGAGGGTGCGGTGGCAGTAGCGGTCGATGCGGTCGTCTACACGGACCGTCTCGCGAGTCCGCGCCGAGTGATGGAGTGGAAGGTGGGTGATGGCGTGAGCACGCTGCTGGAGTCCGACGAGGTTGAATTCGGGGAGGTGCGCTTCGACGGGCGACGGCTCGGTTGGGTGGAGTACCGCGGCCCGAACTCCGGTGACCCCGCATTCGAACGGAGGACGATCGTGGTGGCTGACCTGTCCGACGTGCGCGCGGGGGCGGCGTCTTCGTTCTCGCTCGAGCTGGGCCCCGGCGGCCGCCAGGGGAACTGGCTGCTCTCGAACGGGTGGATGGTGACCGCGGAGACGGAAGAGGGGGGCCAGCTCACGGCGGTGGAGGTCGAGACTGGCGAGGTGTACGGCCTCGATGCTCCCGAGGGTGCGTCGTTCAGCCCGCTCCTGAGCGTGGGTCCGGGCGGTCGTGTCGGGACGGGGTATCGGACGGGGGGTACCTTCGGGAGAACCCAGACCATCTGGATCCTGGAACGCCACGGTCTTTCGCCGCGGACCCGCACTCGCTGAGGAGTTCTGTTCGGTCCGCGCGACTCTCGTGAGGAAGCGACCTTGCGCGCCGCGGTCCCCGTGATGAGGTTCCCGCCGACGCGAGCCGACGTCCTCGTGAGGGGACGCACTCACCTCGGCGGCGCGCCGACTTCATGCTCCGCCCGAACCGGCCCTCCAGGGCCGCGAGGATCCCCATGGACCGCATCCACTTCGCCCGCGAAGGCGCCTTCTACGCCACGCTCCGCAAGCGCGTCGACGCCGCCCTGGCCGAGGCCGGCAAGCCGAAGGACGGGGCCGCGCGCATCGCGCTGAAGTCCCTCTTCTGCCTCGGGCTCCTGGCGTCGAGCTACGTGACGCTCGTGTTCGTGGCCGTGCCCGTCTGGGCGAAGCTCCTGAGCGCGTTCCTCGTCGCCCAGTCGATCGTGCTCATCGGCTTCTGCGTCATGCACGACGCGGGGCACGGCGCCTTCTCCAAGCACCGCTGGGTCAACCGGCTGATGGTGCACAGCCTCGACCTCATCGGCGGCAGCCAGGCGCTCTGGAAGTACAAGCACAACATCCTCCACCACACGTTCACGAACCTCGAGGAGCTCGACGACGACCTCGACACGAACGGCCTGCTCCGCCTGCACCCGGAGCAGGAGTGGAAGCCGCACCACCGCTTCCAGATCCTCTACGCCCTGCCGGCGTACTCGCTGATCACCATCCACTGGATCATCAGCGACTTCCCCGAGTTCTTCGGCGGGAAGATCGGCCGCCACGACGCACCGAAGCGCACGCCCATGGCCACGGCGGTCTTCCTGGGCTTCAAGGCGCTCTACGTGGTCCTCGCGTTCGTCATCCCCTTCGCGCTCCACACGTGGTGGCACGTGCTCGCCGTCTGGGTCGGCATCCAGCTCATCGCTGGCTTCACCTTCTCGCTGGTCTTCCAGCTCGCGCACGTGGTCGAGGGCGTCGACTTCCCCTCGCCGGTCGCCGGCGAGCGCCGCGTGGAGGACAGCTGGGCCGTGCACCAGCTCGCGACGACCGTGGACTTCGCGCCCGGCAACCCCTTCGTCAGCTGGTACACGGGCGGCCTGAACCACCAGGTCACGCACCACCTCTTCACCAAGGTGAGCCACGTCCGCTACGGCGTCGTGCAGCCGATCGTCGAGGAGACGGCGATTGAGTTCGGCTACACCTACAAGAAGCAGCCCTCGGTGATGGCCGCCATCGGCGCGCACCTCCGCATGATCGCCGAGCTCGGCCGGAAGCCCGCCGAGGCGAGCGTCCCGGCCCGCGCCGCCGCCTGAGCGCGGGCCCGCCTGCCCTTCCTACCCGCCCCCGGAGCACACCGGTTGGGTTGGGGTGCCCGACCGAGCCGGACACCGCGCGCGGGTTGGGGTGCCCGCCCGGATCCGCATAGCCTGCGCGCATGGCGTCGCCGCGCATCCACCACCGGGCCTGCCACCTCTGCGAAGCGATCTGCGGGCTCACGCTCGAGATCGAGGACACGGGGAGCGGCGAGCGCATCCGCTCCATCCGCGGGGACGAGAGCGACCCGCTGAGCCGCGGCTACATGTGCCCCAAGGGCTCGGCCCTCGCCGACCTCCACGAGGACCCGGACCGGCTCCGCAACCCGGTGCGCCGCGTCGGCTCCGGGGACGACGCGCGCTGGGAGCCGATGCGCTGGGACGAGGCCATCGAGGAGGTCGCGACGCGCCTCCACGAGGTGCAGAAGGCGCACGGCAACGACGCCGTCGGCACCTATCTCGGCAACCCGACGGCCCACAACCTCGGCGGCATGCTCTTCGGGCCGCCGCTCCTCCGGGCGCTCCGCACGAAGAACCGCTTCAGCGCGACGAGCGCGGACCAGCTCCCGCACATGTTCGCGGCCTACCAGATGTTCGGGCACCAGCTGCTGCTGCCGGTGCCGGACGTCGACCGCACGGACCATCTGATCATCCTCGGCGCGAACCCCCTCGCGTCGAACGGGAGCATCCTGACCGCGCCGGGCATGCGGAAGCGCCTCCAGGCCATCCGAGAGGCCGGCGGCAAGGTCGTCGTCGTCGATCCGCGGCGGACGGAGACGGCGAAGCAGGCGGACGCGCACCACTTCCTTCGGCCGGCGAGCGATCCCTTCTTCCTCCTCGCCTTCCTCCACGAGCTCTTCCGGCGGGGCGCCGTGGATCTCGGGCGCCTCGCGCCGCATTGCGATGGCCTCGACGAGCTGAGGGCGCTCGCCAAGGCCTTCCCGCCGGAGCGCGCGGCGGGCCCGACGGGCATGGCGGCCGCGGACATCGTCGCGCTCGTCGATGGCTTTCTATCGGCCGAACGTCCGGTCCTCTACGGCCGCATGGGCACGTGCACGCAGGTGCACGGCGGGCTCAACGGTTGGCTGCTCTACGCCATCAACGCCGTGGCCGGGCGCCTCGACCGCCCCGGCGGGATGATGTTCCCGACCCCGGCCGTGGATCTCACGGCGCAATCGGGTCGCGGCAGCTTCGGGCGCTGGCGCTCGCGCGTCCGGGACCTGCCGGAGTTCGGCGGCGAGCTCCCCGTGGCCGCGCTGGCCGAGGAGATCGCGACGCCCGGCGAGAAGCAGATCCGCGCGCTCCTGACCTTCGCCGGGAACCCGGTGCTCTCGACGCCGAACGGGCGGCGCCTCGACGCGGCGCTCGAGGGCCTCGACTTCATGGTCGCGATCGACCCCTTCGTGAACGAGACCTCGCGGCACGCGCACGTGATCCTCCCGCCCTGCTCGCCGCTGGAGCGCGCGCATTACGACCTGGTCTTCCACGCCTTCGCCGTGCGGAACACCGCGAAGTGGTCGCAACCGGCCTTCGCGCTTCCCGCCGGCTCGAAGACCGACGCCTGGATCCTCGCCTCGCTCCGGCTTCGGCTGGAGACGCTTCGCGCCGGGCCGCTCTCGAAGAAGGCCGTGACCGCGCGCGCGCTCCGCATCGGCGGCGAGCGCGCGATGATGGAGGCGGCGCTTCGCACGGGCCCCTACGGCCATGGCCTCTTCGGGCGGAGCCTCGGCGGGAAGCCGGCGCCCGGGGAGCTCACGCTGGGGCGCCTCGAGAAGGCGCCGCACGGCATCGACCTCGGCCCGCTCATGCCCCAGCTCCCGGACCGCCTGCCCTCGCGCGGCGGCGAGGAGGGGCGCGTGGACCTGGCGCCGAAGGTCTTCCTCGAGGACGTCGAGCGCCTCGTGGCGGCGGAGACCGAGGCGACGCCGGGCCTTCGGCTGATCGGGCGGCGCCAGCTCCGGAGCAACAACAGCTGGATGCACAACGCGCCGCGCCTGATGCGGGGCAAGGACCGCTGCACGCTCCTGGTCCATCCGAGCGACGCGGAGGCGCGCGGGCTCGCGACGGGCGACGTGGCCAAGGTCCGTTCGCGCGTCGGCGAGGTCGAGGCGCCGGTCGAGGTCACGCCGGACGTGATGGCCGGCGTGGTCTCGCTCCCCCACGGCTTCGGCCACGGCCGTCCGGGCGTCCGCCTCGGCGTCGCCGCGCGTCAGCCCGGCGTGAGCATGAACGACCTGACCGACGGCGACGCCATCGACCCGCTGACCGGCAACGCCGTGCTCAACGGGGTGCCCGTGGAGGTCGAGCGGGTCGAGGCCGCGGAGTAGCGTTGCACCGGCGATCTTCTGGCACGCTCGAGCCGTACCGGCTGACGATCGCGTCCTCGGCTGCACGGTCAGAGCACGCGTTGCGATCGGTCGCCGCACGCGAGGGCACGCGACGCGCGGCGCGATGGAGAGCCCGAGCCAGCCTCCCGTGTCTGGGCCTCGTGGTCCTCGCGGCGATGTCCGCCTGCGCACCCATCGAACCGTGCGAGACCGGTCGCGGCGGAGACCCGGGCAGCGTCATCGTGTTGGAAGACCTCGAGCGCCTTCCTCATGACCCCGTGCCGCGCCGCGACGACGGTCCTCCGACCCGATGGCTTTCGGACGGCGTGGTGCCGGGACCGGCGTGCGAGCTTCCGTCCACCGTCGCGGTACGGGTGGGCGACGAGGTCTCCATCGGCTTTCTCGATGGGGCGGACCATCGCTGCAACTACTTCGAATGCGATCACGCCTCCGCGGGTCTTCCCGAGCTCGAGGAGTCGCTGGTCCCGCCGTCGTTCGACGTCTACCAGGTGCACGGAGAGGTTCGGCTCTTCTGCATCTCCACGACGACGGCCGAAGGGCGCGACCCACCGCGGCGTACGCTCGCCATCTTCGACAGTGTTCTCGTGGGGCCGGCGCTCGTCTACACGGAAACCGAGACGCTGGGGGAAGTCTCGTGCCGAGGCGTGTGGAGGGGGAACCTCCGCGTCGAGCCCTAGCTAAGGGCCGGCGCGTGCCCCGGCTGACCGCGCTCGGGCGCGCCGGCCTGGCCCGAAGCTTGCTGCTGTCTCACGTGCCCCCGTTGGCACCCGATCGAGGCACAGCATGACACAGACGCGACTCCCCACCCTCCCCGTGCGCCACCTGCGGATCACGCCCCTCGTGGCGCTTCTCGCCCTCGGCCTCGTGGCCGGGTGCTCGATGTCCACCAAGTCCACGCGCTGCGCGGTCGTGCCGCTCGAGGACACGGGCGAGTGCGACGCCTTCTTCACGGGCTTCTGGTTCGACGGCGACGGCTGCGTCGAAGCGTCCGCGACGGGCTGCGACGCGCCCGCCAACCTCCACGCCACGCAGGAGCTCTGCGAGGCGCGGCACGCGGCGTGTCTGGCGCCCCTCGATTGCGCGGTGTCGAGCCTCTCGGACCCCGGCCCCGGCAACACCTGCGCGGCCTACTTCGAGGGCTTCGCCTACGTCGACGGCGCCTGCGTGCCGCGGGGCCTGAGCGGCTGCGACCGGCCCGCCGGCCTCTTCGAGACCGAGGACGCCTGCCGCCAGGCCTACGCCGAGTGCCTGCCCGAGCCGACGGGCTGCGAGCCCGTCGAGCTGGTGGCCATCGGCGGGTGCGAGCCCGCGTACATCGGCTTCCGCTGGGACGGCACCGATTGCGTGGACGCCCTCGGCACGGGCTGCGAGTGGCCGGCGGGGCTCCACGAGACCCGGGCGGCCTGCCTCGCCGAACATCGCGCCTGCCCCGGGGTCTGCGACGTGCCCCCGGAGCCCGCGCCGGAGCCCTGCGACGCGGTCTTCGACGGCTGGCGCTTCACGGGCACGGGCTGCGAGGCCGTGACCTTCAGCGGCTGCGGCCTCCCGGCGTCGTACTTCGAGACCGAGGCGGCCTGCGTCGCGGCCTACGGCCACTGCGGGCTCGCCGAAAGCGACTGCGTCATCGGCGGCTGCAGCAGCCAGCTCTGCGCCGACGAGGCCCTGCCGAGCACCTGCGAGTGGCTCGAGGAGTACGCCTGCTACCAGGCGCCGAGCGCCCGCTGCGAGCGTCAGGCCGACGGCCAGTGCGGATGGACGCCGACGTCCGAGCTCGAGGCGTGCCTGGCCGAGGCCCGCAGCGACGATGGATGAGCCGCCCTACTCGGCGACGACGCGGACCGTCACCCGGTTATCGTAGAAGGCGACGTGGTCCAGGATGCGCGGGAACTCCTCGAGGACCGTGTGATAGGTCCACGCCGCGTTCTCGACTCTTTGCTCGCCCACGCGGAGCGTCAGGTGCGACCAGTCGCCCTTGTACGGGCAATGGGTCGTCGTCGCGTCCCGCTCGAGCAGCGCCATGCGCACGTCCTCAGGCGGGAAGTAGCGCCGCACCGGGTAGTTGCCCTCGCGGACGAGGAGGGTGCGCCGGCTCTCGGCGATCACCGTGCCCTCGAGCTCGACGACGACATGTGCATCGCTCTCTTCTGCCGAGACGGTGTGCGCAGGATTGATGGGCTCACCGAGGCTGTTGGTCGTCGTGGTCACTCCCGGACCCTAGCGCGCTATGAGCGCGGAGCGCAGACCGGCGTCACGCGAACTGGGCCCGCTGCCGCGTCGGGTCCCGGTGACCCAGGAGCCCCGCCGTGACCAGCAGCGCGAAGACGCCGGAGCCGCCGTAGGAGACGAGCGGGACGGGCTCACCGAGCGCGATCGCCCCGCCCATCACGCTGGAGACGAGGGCGAGCGAGGCCGCCCGGCGACCGCCTCCGAAGGCGAGCGCAGCGCCCCCGCATGCGAGCGCGCCGAGGGCGGCGAGGGAGTCACCGAGCGCGAGCATCGCTCCGGCAAACGCCATCGCGGCGAGCGTTCCTCGCGGGCGCTCGCTCGCGAGCACGACGAGCGGCAGGACGAGCACACCGAGCTGCACCCGGAGTGGTCCGAGCGGCAACCAGGCGCGCGCGCCCCCGTGCTCGAGCCCGAACGCGGCGAGCGCGAGTGCGGCGAGCGCCAGCAGGAGCGGCGCGCCGCGCCCGACGCGCCGGAGCCAGCCGGCCGACGCGCTGAGCACCAGCAGCGCCGCCAGGGCGCCGGACACGACGTAGGCCCATTGCGCGAGGCGCCGGTCGGGGAGCTGGAGCACGAGCAGCGTGGCGAGCGAGGCGGAGCCGATCAGCCAGCCATGGCTCGCCGCCCGGAGCGCGTCCGCTCGCTCGGCCATCCAGGCGGTCGCGATCAGCTGGACGGCGTCGCGCGTCGCCCGCGGGTGCGGCGTGCCTTCGCGGCGCTGCGCCGCCGCCTGGTCCGCGAGGAAGGGGTCGATGATCGTGGCGACCGCGCGGTCGCTGAGCAGGCGCTCGGCCCAGCGGCGTACCGCGGGCGCGTTCACGCCAGCTCCCCCAAGAGCGCCGCCGCCTGGCGCTCGAGCGCCAGCAGCGCCGTGGCCCGCGCGGTAGGCCGGTAGAGCCGCCGAAGCGGTCCCGACTGCCCCGGACGTCGCGCCTCTTGCGTGCTCTCGACCAGGCCCTTGTCGGCCATGCGACCGAGCGTGACGTAGACCGTCCCCCGCTTGAGGTCGCCCCCGGAAGCGTCCACCAGCGCCCACCCGGTGCTCTCCCCCAGCGTCTCGAGGAGCTCCACGATGCGGCGTTCCTTGCGCGTGAGCCGTTCACTCATGCGGTCACACTTACGAATTGTAAGAGTGAGACGCAAGCGGCAGGACCGACCGGCGGTGCGTCCCTCGGTGCGCGCTTCGCCTTGACGTATGCTGGGCGTCCTTCGATGGAACGCATGGACTTGGTGGCGTGGATGGCCGTCGCTCTCGTCGGGCTCTCGGCCTGCGGCGATGGGGGCCGGATCCCCTCCGACGCGGGGCGGGGCGGCGAGGACGCGGGCCTGCCCGATGTGGGGTTGAACGACGCCGGACGCATCGATGGCGGCACGGACGCGGGGGGCGCCGAGGACGGCGGCCTTGACGCGGGCGCAGACGACGGGGGTACCGAGGACGCGGGAGTCGACATGGCCTTCGACATGGGAGGGCGCTGCCGCGACGTCGACTGTTCCTCCCTCGACGACGTGTGCGTCGTCGGCGTGTGCGATCCGGCGACGGGCATGTGCCGCGCGGAGACCGCGCCCGACGGCACGACCTGCAACGACGAGGTCCTCTGCACCGAGACCGACGTCTGCACCGACGGCGTCTGCGAAGGGACGGAGATCGACTGCTCGGCCGAGGACGCGGCGTGCGCCGTCGGCGTCTGCGCGCCGGAGTTGGGGACCTGCGTCGCCATGACGATGCCGGACGACACGGTCTGCGACGACGGCTTCGTCTGCACGACGAGCAGCGCGTGCACGGCGGGCGTCTGCGCGGGCGAAGGACTCGCGTGCACGACCGTCGACACCGACCTCACGATGACGTCGACGACCACGACCGTCGGTGGCAGCGGCGGCGGACCGGCCTCGGGGACGTGCCCGGCCGGCGAGGTGCTCATCGGCTTCCGGGGCGAGATCGAGACGGGCAACATGTTGCCGGACCGCCCGGGCCTGACCCGCGGCGTCTGCGGCTCGATGGCCATCGACGCGGCCGGCGCCATCACGACGACGGAGACCGGGACCATCGGACCCTTCGGCGCCGGCGACGACCCGCCCCCGCGCACGACCTGGGAGCGCCTCTGCCCGGCCGACGAGGTCGTCGTGGGCTTCGCGGCCCGCACGACGACGTGGGTCCTCGAGCTCACCTTCCGCTGCGCCCCCCTGACCCTCGGGGACGCGGCCGCGGGCTACCCAGTCCTGGTGGGCACGCCCGCCGACCTGACGGCCGTCGGCGACGGAACCGGCGCGCTCCTCGGCCCGCACGATTGCGGCGCCGGCGAGGCGGCGGTGGGCGTCGAGGGACGCGCCGGCGCGTGGATCGACCGCTGGTCCCTCGAGTGCGCGCCGCTCGCCGGCGACCTCTGACCGGCCCCGCGCCTCACCGGACGCGCTTCACCAGGCGCGCGGCGCGGCGCGCGCAATGGCCTCGCGGTTGGCCCGATGCTGGCGCATCGCCGCCCGGCTCGCGGGCCACGGCGTCAGCAAGGGCATCAGCGCTGCCAGGGCCAGGGCCGGACGGTGGCTTTCTACCGTGAGGCCGAGGCGGCGGAGCTGGCGATAGCGGCGCCGCACGCGCACCGCCTGGGCGATGGTCACCGCCAGGGCCGTCAGTAGGCTCGCCGCGATGAGGGTGCCGCCGGTGATCTCCAGCCGTCGCGACGTGTCCTGCGAGGGCCGGTACCCCTGGGCCTTGAGCGCGAGGATCCCCCCGAGCACGCTCACCGCGAGCGTCGTGCCGCTCGTGGCCCCGAGCCGGGAGAGGAGCTCGTGCTCGCGCGCGAGGTCGAGGGTGAGCGCCGGCGAGAGCGAAGGCCCGGCCACCCGTCGCGCGGCCCGCCGCGGGGGGTCCAGGTACCTGCCGCTCTCCGCGGGTACATCCGCGGAGGCCAGCGCCGGCGAGGCGGCGGCCGCGAGCAAGAGGGCGACGAGCGAGCGCAGGTTCATGAGGCGACGTCGGTCGGCATGGAACGACCGATACGCAAACAGCAATACCCGTCTCGGCCGCTCTCCGCCAGAGCGTTCCGCAGCCGAAGCGCGGTGCTACCGTGCCGAGGTGCGACGTCCGATAGGAGCCCCAGCGCAGACGGCTTCGCCGAGCCGGCGTCCCGGATGGCCGAGCGGCTGGGCACTTCTCTGCGTGCTGGTGGGGTGTGTGAGCAGCGCCGTCACGGGCGAGCCGGCGGACGGCGGCATGTGCGGCACGGAGACGGCGCCGAGCGACGACGGAGGCCCATGCGACGCCGGGGACACATGCCCGGGCTTTCGCTTCTCCTGCAGCGACATCGATTTCGTGACCGACGAGGGTCGCATCTGTTGCGGTGACTTGATGGTGCCGTCGGAGTGCGTGGATGGAGCATGGGAGTGCGTCGGGTCGAGCACGTTGCGTTGCGACGCTACGCGCGACGACGGCTGCTTCGGTTTCTGAGGCGCGCGGGCCTGAAACGACGAAGGCCCACCGTCGACGCATCGACGATGGGCCCGCGTGACGTCGCCTCGCCCCTCAGGGGAAGATGCCGCGCTCCTCGAAGGCCTTGCCGATGTTGTCGAGGGCGATGGCGTAGGCCGCGATGCGCTGGCTGAGGCCGTGCTCCCGCGCGTAGTGCTGCACGCGCTGGTAGCGGTCCTTCATCGCGCGCTCGAGGCGGCCGCTCACCTCCTCCATCTCCCAGGTCTCGGAGCGGAGGTTCTGCACCCACTCGTAGTAGCTGACGGTCACGCCGCCGCTGTTCGCGAGGAGGTCCGGGATGACCTCGATGCCGCGCTCCTCGACGATGGCCTCGCCCTCGGGGTTGAGCGGCCCGTTCGCGCCCTCGGCGATGAGCTTCACCCGGAGCGCGCGTGCCTCCTTCTCGCCGACCTGGTTCTCGATGGCCGCCGGAATGAAGATGTCCGCCTCCGTCGAGAAGAAGTCGTCGCGGCTGATCTCCTCGCCGCCCTCGTAGCCGCGCACACCGCCGTGGCGCCGCACGTGCTCGCGGAGCTTGTGCGGGTTGAAGCCCTCCGTCGTCCGCATGTAGCCGGTGTGGTCACCGACGGCGACGGTGCTGACGCCGAGCTTCCCGAGGATGAGCGCCGCGTTCGAGCCGACGTTGCCGAAGCCCTGCACGATGGCGGTCTTGCCCTCGAGCTCGAAGCGCTGGTCCTTCGCCCACTCGGTGATGCAGTGCACGACGCCCTGGCTGGTCGCCTGCGCGCGCCCGTGGCTGCCGCCGCAGGTCACCGTCTTGCCCGTGACCACGGCGCGCTGCGCGTTCTTCTGCGCGTGGTTCACCGAGTTCATGTAGGTGTCCATGATCCACACCATCACCTGCGCGTTGGTGCCGACGTCCGGCGCGGGGATGTCGAAGTGCGGACCGATGTTGTTGCCGAGCGAGTGCGTGAAGCGCCGCGCGACGCGCATGAGCTCGTCGGGGCTCAGCTCCCAGGGGTTGCACTTCACGCCGCCCTTCGCGCCGCCGAAGGGGATGCCCATCAGCGAGCACTTCCACGTCATCATCGTGGCGAGCGCCTTGAGGTCGTCGAGGCTGACCTCCGGGTGGAAACGCAGCCCGCCCTTGTAGGGGCCGAGCAGGTTGTTGTGCTGGATCCGGTAGCCCTTGAAGAGCTTCATCCGGCCGTCGTCCATGCGCACCGGGAAGTTCACGATCAGCTCGTTCTTCGGCTGCGCGAGCATCTCCCGGAGATGCATGGGGAGACCGACCTTCTCGGCCGCGGTGTCCAGGTAGCCCTGGATCACCTTGAAGAACTCGTACTCGTTCTCGTGCTCGTCGTCGCTCACGCGTGCCCCCTTACCGACCGGCCGTAAGGCGCTGAGGTCCGGAAAATGGTACCCACGACGGATCCTCTCCCACCGCGAAGGGAGGTCGTCAACGACGCGGCGCGTCAAGCAAATGCGCGAGAATATGGGGGGATTCGGGGACGATGGAACGTGCGCCGAGCCGAGCGTCGGGGCTAACGTCCTTCTGTGTCCAACATGTTTCACGGGTCCAACGTGAGGCGCTCCGAGGCGCGATCGGCGTCATGCGCGAACGCACGGGAGCCAAGGGCCCCGGTCGCCGGCGCGTCACGTCCGCGTGACCCCTCGGCTGGTAGCGTCCCGAAAGCGCACGGGGAACATCGGATGCCGCGCGAGGTCTCGGGCAGGCGAAGAGGCAGCGAAGGGGAGCGCGAGATGAGGTTGGGACGGCGGATGCGGGCGGGATCGACGTGGCTCCTGGTGGCGGGGGTGTGTTTGGCGCTCCCGGCGCCCACCATGGCGGCCCCCACGGGCTACGAGCTCACGCTCTCGGGCGGGCGCTCGGGGCGTCTCGGCGAGGACCTCCAGTACGCGGGCACGGCCTACGCCGTGGAGGACCTGATCGAGCTGCGGCCCCTCGCCGGCGGCCGGGTCGAGGCGGAGCTCGAGGTGCACGATCCGCAGCGACACTCCGGGCGCCAGGTCGTGAGCCGGGTGGACGTGCGCACCGACGCCGAGGGCCGCTTCGTCCTCCGCCTGCCGGTGCCCGCCCGCGCCGACCTCCGCAACCCGCGGGTGATCTTCCTCGTCGGCCGCGAAGGGACGACCCTTCGGCGCTTCACGATCCCCGTCGCGCTCGAGACGCCGGAGCGCGCCGAAGCCATCCTCGACCGCCGCCGCTACGAGCCCGGCGAGACCCTGCACGCGCTCGTCCGGCGGCTCCGCCGGAGCGACGGCGCGCCCGTGGCGGGGATTCTCCTCGTCCGCGTCGACGGCCCGAGCGGCACCCTCCGCGAGACCCGCCTGCGCACGGACGCGAGCGGCGCCGCGACCTTCGACCTACCCCTTCCCGAAGGCCTTCCCGAGGGCGACTACGCGCTCACCGTCGAGGGCGTGGACGGCCTCCCCCTCCTGAGAGCCAGCGCCGCCTTCCGCGTCGGCCGGCGTACCGTCGAGCGCCTCGCCCTCCAGGTGCGCACCGAGCCCTCCGTCGTCCGCCCCGGCGCCCGCGTGCGCGCCCTCGTCCGCGTGACCACGCCGAGCGGCGCGCCGGTTCGGGACGCCCGCGTCGCCATCGTGCACTCGGGCAACCGCCGCGAGGTGCTCACGGGGCCCATGGGCGACGTCGCGCTGGACGTCGACGCGCCGGGCTTCTTGCGCGCGGACCTCGAGCGCGTGCCCGTCGCCGTCGAGGTGAGCCACCCGAGCTACGGCGCGCTCCGCGGGCGGACGGCCTACGTCGTCAGCCGCGTCGATCACCAGGTCGAGGCCCAGGCCGAAAACGGCGGCCTCGTGCCCGGGGTCTCCGGCGAGGTCTTCCTCTCGGTCGCCGACCCGGCGGGCGATCCCGCGGCCGAGCTGCGCCTCGAGGTCAGCGGTCCGGGCCTCCGGCGGCCGGCCGAGCTCACCACCGACGCCCGCGGCTTCGCTCGCCTCGCGCTCACCGTGCCCGGCGGCGTCGCCGCGGCCATCCAGGGCTGCTCGGGCCCGGCCGCCGTCCGCCTCGAGGTCGAGGTGAAGGTGCCGGGGCGCGTCTCGACCTTCGCTCGGGTCTGCGTGCCCGTCGCGCCTCGGGCCCGCGTGCGGCCGCGCGTCGATGCCGCCGTCGTGCCCGTCGGCGGCGAGGTCGGCGTCTCCCTCGCGCGGCACCCCGAGGCGCGTGGCCTGCCGGTGCTCGTCGAGCTCCTCGAGGCCCCCGCCGCGCGCCCCGTCGCCCAGACCGTGGCGCG
>JBCDGX010000022.1:0-18238 GCA_038750805.1 Myxococcota bacterium | reverse complement strand
CGTCGAGCACCTCCTCGGTGCCCACGATGTCATCGAGGCCGCGCGCCGTGAGATCGATGTCCCCGGCGATGCCGAGGTCGGGTCCCACGGCGAGCGCGACGACGACGAGGCCGCTCTCCCCGAGGAGCCTTCGCTCCCGGAGCGCCTCCTCGCCGACGGGGCGACCGCGGTCGATGTGCACGCGGCCTCTCTGCACCTCGCCGACGGCCCGGAGCCCCCCCGGGAGGACGCCGATGCGCGTCCCGTTCTCGACCACCAGCACGTCCTTCACGCCGGCTTCGCGGCCGAGCGCCCCGTGCTTCTTCAGCATGTGGAAGGTGCCATGCACGGGCACGAAGCCCCGGGGCCGGACGGCCTCGATGAGCGCGCGCTGCTCGCCCTGACAGGCGTGGCCGCTGACGTGCACGCCCGGGGCGCCGCGGCGCTCGTGCACCACGACGCCCTGCCGCTCCAGGTTACAGACCACGTCGTGCACGATCTGCTCGTGCCCCGGGATGATCCGGGAGGAGAAGACCACGGTGTCGCCGGGGTCGAGGGCGAGGTGATGATGGTCCCGGCGCGCGAGGCGCGGGAGCGCCGCCGGCCACTCCCCCTGCGTGCCCGTCGCGATGACCATCAGGTTGTCCCGCGGCACGGCCTGGGCCTCCTCCGGGGACACGAGCAGGCTGGCGGCGCTGGGCAGCAGGCCGAGCTCCTGGGAGATGCGCGCGTGCATCTGCACCGAGCGCCCGAGCAGCACGACGCGGCGCCCGTGCCGCTTGGCGAGCTCCATGGCCGCCTGGATGCGGTACACGTTCGAGGCGAACTGGGCGATGACCACGCGGCCCTTCGCCGCCCCGACGATGGCGCCGAGCGCCTCCGCGACGTCCGCCTCTTCCCCGCTCTCGCCCGGCACGTCGACGTTCGTCGAATCGCTCATGAGCAGGTCGACGCCTTCGTCACCCGCGGCCCGGAGCGCGTCCCAGCCGAAGGCCTCGCCGTCGAGGGGGCGCTCCTCGATCTTGAAGTCGCCGCTGTGCACGACGGTGCCGCCGGCGCAGCGGAGGATGAGCGCCAGCGAGTCCGGGATGGAGTGGTTCACGCGGACCGGCTCGACCTCGAAGCCTGCGATCTTCTGGCGCCGCCCGACCTCGAAGCGCCGGAGCGGCGGAAGGGGGAGCGTGTCGTGCTCCTCGAAGCGGTGCCGGATGAGCGCGAGGGCGTAGGCCGGGCCCCAGATCGGGGGGAGCTTCGCGCCGACCGCCTGGAGCTCCCGGATGAGGTAGGGGATGGCCCCGATATGATCCTCGTGCCCGTGGGTCACGACGATCGCCCGGAGCCGGTCGCGCTCGGCGACGACGTGGTCGAAGCGCGGATGGTCGAGGTCCACCCCGTGGGTGCGACCGGGGAAGGTCACCCCGCAATCCAGCACGACCAGGTCGTCGCCGTGGGCGATGGTCATGCAGTTCATGCCGACCTCCCCGAGGCCGCCGAGGGGAACCACCTCGATGCCTCCGCGGAGCTCGGGCACGGACGTGTCGTCGGGGCTCGTGGTCACGGTCGTAGTGCGTAGCGCCTCTCGGGCCCCTCGGCAGCCCGGCGCGCGCTTCTCGGGAAGAACGCCGGGGCCGGCGCGTTGACCCCCGCGCGAGGGCCGTGATAGGCCCCGCTGCCGCTCGGCCGGATGCGCCGTACGCGGCGAAGGCCCGCTCGATGCGCTCCAACGACCCGACGCCGCGCTCCCCGCGCTTCTTCCTTCTCGTCCTCGCGCTGGGAATGGGGGCGCTCCTTCCCGTGGGCGCTCACGCGCAGACCGACGCCGAAGAGGACGACGACGTCCTCATGGACGACGAGTCCGAGAGCTCCGGCGACGAGGTCGCCGAAGACGAGGACTACGACGACGAGGCGTACGAGGACGAGGACTACGACGAGGACGAGCTCGATGAGGACGAGGGCGACCTCCAGCTCCGGGCGCCGAGCGTCGGCATGCCTTCCGTCGGCGGCAGAGACGAGGACGAGGACTACGAAGAGGACGAGGACTACGACGCGGACGAGGAGTACGACGAGGAGCTGGACGAAGAGGAGGAGGCCGAGGAGGAGGACGACGGCTGGGCCGAGAGCGATCCCATCGAGGACGACGCGGACCTGCTGGAGAACGCCGCGCCGATCCCAAGCGCGGATCCCACCGTCGGCGATTGGGGCGCGCCCCGCTCGACCTTCACGCTCCACGGCTACTTCCGGCTCCGGGGCGAGCTCCAGGACAACTTCTTCCTGAGCCAGGACAACCGCCCGGGCGCCACCACCTCCGGAAACCCCGTCGGCGACCCGACCTTCGCCTACTGGGTGCCCGCGGATCGGGACGTCGAGCTCGAGGGCACGGAGGGCCGAGAGAACGGCACGGACCGGCTCCGCTACGGGACCATGCGCTTCCGCGCGCAGCCGACGCTGGCGCTCAGCGACGACGTGCGCGTGCACGTCACCCTCGACGTCTTCGACAACCTGGTGCTCGGTTCGACGCCCGAGAGCCTGATCTACGACCCGAACGACCCGTCGCGGCTCCGGGAGCGGAGCCTCACCGTGCCCGTCGACGCCTACTCGGGCACGCAGACGCCGCCGCAGGGGCTCCGGAACTCCTTCCGCGACGGCATCGTCGCCCGGCGGGCCTGGGCCGAGGTCACCAACCGCGGCATCGGCCAGCTCCGCTTCGGCCGCATGGCGACCCATTGGGGTCTCGGCATGCAGCTCAACAGCGGCGACGACATCGACGGCGACTTCTCGAGCGAGGTCGACCGCGTGATGTATATCGCTCGCTTCGAGGGCTACTACTTCATGGGCGCCTACGACTTCGCGTCGCAGGGCATCCAGCAGGGCCTCACGGACGATCTCCGCAGCACGCCCTTCGACCTCACGAGCATCGACGACCTTCGGCAGTACGCCTTCGCCGTCGCGAAGCGCACGGAGGACCGCGAGGCCCGCGAGGAGCTCGCCAGCGGGGGCTGGGTCCTCGACTACGGCCTCCACTTCATGTTCCAGCGGCAGAACCGCTCCATCGCGACGACGGGCAACGAACTCGGCGCGACCACGGGCGTGGGCGCGGACTTCAACGATTCCGGCGCCTTCGCGAACGTCTTCATCAGCCGCGGGGCGCGCATCTTCACGCCGAACGTGTGGGGGCGCTTCCGCTGGGGCAGCCTCCGCCTCGAGCTCGAGGCCGCGCTCGTCGCCGGCGAGATCGACGACATCGACAACGAGTCGAACGACGAGGTCGCCCAGTCCCTCCAGCTCCTGCAGTACGGCTTCGCCTTCGAGAGCGAGTACCGGCTCCTCAACGACAAGCTCTACCTCCGCCTCTACACGGGTCTCGCGAGCGGTGACGCCGGCGTGGACGGGCTGAGCCAGCGGAACGATCTGCTCGGTCAGCGGAACGAGGGAGCGGGGCGCGCGTCCGCGTATTCCTTCCACCCGAACTACCGCGTCGACCTCATCCTCTTCCGGAACATCCTCGGCGCCGTGTCGAGCGCCTACTACCTGAAGCCCGGCCTCGGCTACGACATCATCCGAAGCCCCTTCGGCCAGCTCTTCGGCGCGAGCGTCGACATGATCTTCAGCCGGGCGCTGCACGCGCGGCAGACCTATAGCGGCTTCGACGACGCGGACGATCCCGCCCAGAACCTCGGCGTCGAGCTCGACTTCTCGCTCTACTACCGAAGCGAGGACGGCCCGCTGACGACCGACGGCTTCTACGCTCAGTTCAACTACGGCCTGCTCTTCCCGCTCGCGGGCCTCGACCTGCCCGTGGACGGCGGCCTGGGCCGGGCGCAGACGCTCCGCCTGCTCCTCGGCGTGATCTTCTGAGCCCCCGCGCGGGGGCCGCGTCGCCCGAGGGCGTCCGGCCGGCTTGTCCCGCCGCGCGTCCTCGGCGATGACGAGGGCGTGGCCAAGAAGGGCAAGAAGGCGGGTCTCGCCTACGAGTGCAGCGCCTGTGGGGCGCGGCACAGCCGCTGGCTCGGTCGCTGCCCGACCTGCCAGGAGTGGAACACGCTCGAGGAGGTCGGGCCGGCGCCGAGCACGAGCGCCGTCGAGCGCAGCGGCGGATCCCGGCGCCCGGTGCGCGTCGCGGACGTCGACACGGACGACGCGCGGCGCCTGCCGACGGGCATCGGCGAGCTCGACCGGGCGCTCGGCGGCGGCCCCGTCGCGGGCGGGGTGATCCTCCTCGGCGGGGATCCCGGCATCGGGAAGTCCACGCTGCTCATGCAGGCCGTCGCGGCGCTCGCGAAGGCCGGCCATCGCGTGCTCTACGTGAGCGGCGAGGAGAGCGCCTCGCAGATCGCGCTCCGCGCGCGCCGGCTCGCGGCGCCGGGCGTGGACGAGGTGCGCCTCCTTGCCACCACCGAGCTCGAGGACGCGGCGGCCACGCTCGAGGGCAAGGAGCGGCCGCAGGTGATGGTCGTCGACTCGATTCAGACGCTTCGCTCGAACCAGCTGGCCTCCGCGCCGGGATCCGTGACCCAGCTAAGGGAGGTCACGGCGCGGCTCGTCGACCTCGCCAAGCGCCACGGCGTCGCGCTCTTCCTCATCGGCCACGTGACGAAGGACGGCGCCCTCGCGGGGCCCAAGGTGCTCGAGCATCTCGTGGACACCGTGCTCAGCTTCGAGGGGGACCGAAGCCACGCCTTCCGGCTCGTGCGCGCCGTGAAGAACCGCTTCGGGCCGGCCCAGGAGGTGGGCGTCTTCGAGATGGTGCGCGAGGGCCTCCGCGAGGTCCCGGACCCGAGCGCGCTCTTTCTCGCGGAGCGCCCCGAGCGCGCGTCCGGCTCGGTGGTGGTGCCGACGGCCGAGGGGTCCCGGCCGCTCCTCGTGGAGCTCCAGGCGCTCGTGGCGCCGGCCTCCTACGGGTCCGCCCGGCGGGTCGTGAGCGGCCTCGACGGGAGCCGCCTCGCCATCCTGCTCGCGGTGCTCGAGCGCCGGGCCGGCGTCCGCCTCCACGACCGGGACGTGTTCGCGTCGGTGGCGGGAGGCGCCCGGGCGCAGGAGCGGGCCCTCGACCTCGCGCTCGCGGCGGCCATCGTCTCGAGCGCGCGGGACCTCCCGGTGCCGAGCGACGTGGCGGTGCTCGGAGAGGTCGGCCTCGCCGGGGAGGTGCGTGCGGTGCCGCGGGTCGGACCGCGGCTCCAGGAGGTCGCGAAGATGGGCTTCGCGCGCGTCGTGCTGCCTCGCGCCAACGTGGACGGGCTGACGAAGCGGGAGCGCGAACTCCTCTCCCTCGCGCCGGTACGGAGCCTCGACGAGGCGCTCCGCGCGGCGCTCGAGAGCTGAGCGCGCCGTCTGTCTACTCGCGGAGGAGCGCTTCGGCCCGGTCCGCGAGGCGCCAGCGACGGCAGAGCTCGCCGTGCACGATGCCGTGGAGCTCGGCGTGGGCGCGGTTCAGGTCGTCGTTGACGATCAGGTAGTCGAAGAAGGGGTAGTGCTCGATCTCCTCCTTCGCCTTCGCGAAGCGGCGCTCGAGCGACTCCGGCGACTCCGTGCCCCGCCCCTCCAGGCGCGCCCGGAGCTCGGTGAGCGAAGGGGGCAGGATGAACACGCCGATGGCCGTGGGGATCTTGGCCTTGATCTGCCGGGCGCCCTGGTAGTCGACGTCGAAGAGGAGGGCGCGGCGGCCTTCGCTTCGCGCCTTCTCGATCTCGCTCATGCAGGTGCCGTAGAGGTTGCCGTGCACCTCGGCCCACTCGGCGAAGGCGCCGCTCTCGACCATGCCCCGGAAGGCCTCGCGGTCGACGAAATGGTAGTCCTGGCCGGCTACCTCCGTCGGTCGCGGGGCCCGCGTGGTGTGCGAGACGCTGAAGCGAAGCTCCGTGCCCAGATTCTGGAGCAGGCGGCGCGTCAGCGTCGTCTTCCCGGCCCCGGAGGGCGAGCTGATGATGAGCAGCAGCGGGTCGCTCACGGGCCCGGTGTAGCACGCCCTCAGAGGACGTTCTGGACTTGCTCGCGCATCCGCTCGACGTCGGCCTTGAGGTCGACGACGAGGCGCGTCACGGCCGGCGCCGGGGTCTTCGCGCCGAGCGTGTTCACCTCCCGGGCGATCTCCTGGAGCAGGAAGTCGAGCTTCCGGCCCTGGGCCGTATCCTCGCCGGCCATGAGCTCCTCGAGCTGGTCGCAATGCATGGCCAGCCGGGCCAGCTCCTCGCTCACGTCGGCGCGCTCGACGAAGATCGCGACCTCCTGCTCGAGGCGGCCGTCGTCGAGGCGGGCGTCGCGACCTTCGAGGAGGCGGTCGAGGCGATCTCGGAGCTTCTTTCGGTGCGCCTCGACGAGGCCCGGCGTCTCCGCGCGCACGGCCGCGATGCCTTCGCGCATGTGCGCGAGGTGGCCCTCGAGGTCCGCCCTCAGCGCTCCCCCTTCCCGGAGGCGCATGGCGTCGACGGCGTCGAAGGCCCGGCTCACGGCCTCCCGGAGCGCGCTGCGCACGGCCTCGGAGGGGACGCGGGCCGGGCGCGTGAAGAGCTCGGGCACGGCGCCGAGGAGGCTGAGCGGGAGGGGCTCGCCGGGCGCGAGCTCGTCACGAAGCGCCTGGAGCTGGTCGAAGGCCGCCCGGGCGCGCGCCACGTCGAGGGCGACGCCACCCTCGGCCCCGCCCTCGTGGCGCACCGTTATCTCGACGCGACCGCGCCGGAGCGTACGCCGGGCCAGCTCCTCGAGGCCGGCGGTCTCGTCCTGAACCTCGGCCGGAACGCGCGCTCGCAGATCGAGGTAGCGATGGTTGACCGTGCGCGCGTCGACGACGAAGCGCCCCGCTCCCTCCGGCGTGGCGATCGTCGCCTCGCCGGAGCCGTAGCCCGTCATGCTCCGCATGGTGCGGCGCCTCAGTCGCCGAGGCGCTTCTGCGAGCGGAGCTACTGGAGCACCTTCGCGTACTCGACCTCGAAGCTCTGCGTGCCTTCCTGGAGGTTCTTGATCTTCGAGCGAACCTCCTTGTCGAGCTCGCTCTCGAGATCCGAGTGCTCCCGGACGACGTGGGTGATCTTCTTCCGGAGCACGGGGTCGTCCGCGAAGATCTCGGCGACGTTGTTCGAGTGGAAGAGCATCTCGAGCAGCTGTCCCACGATGTAGGGGAGCTGCTCGTCGTTCGGCGGGAAGGCACGCTCCTTCGCCACCTGCGCCTTCATCTTGCCGAGCACGCTGTAGGAGAGGCCGCGCTGCTCCATGCGCGTCTTGGCTTCCTCGAGCACCTGGCGGTCGCGGCGGATGAACTCCTTCATCACCGCTTCGAGGTCCAGCCGAAGCTCCGGCTCGTTCTCGACCTCGATGTCCCCGTCGCGGGCGAGGCTGCGAACGATGTCCTCGGCCATGGCCGGGACCTTGCCGTTGTAGAGACGCACCGCGCTGGGCTAGCGGGCTGCGCCCCCGGGGTCAACCAGGCGTGTCGAACGGCTGGACGGGATGTAGGGAATCGTGCGATATGAATGGTGTTCATCACGCCGTGATGTACCGGGCGGATGGTCACGTTCCTTCACCGCTAGAGCCAGAGATCGCCCGCCATATGACGAGCCTCGCCTCGCTGCGCGCCGCGCCTACCCACGCCCGTGACATCGTCTCGGCAGCCCCGGAGTTTTCCGTCCTCCCGGAGCTCGCCCGGCGCCGCCTTACCTCGGCCGCCGTGCTCCAACGCTGGAGACGCCGTGAACGCTTCGCGTTGAAGGACGCGCTCCTCGTCGTGGGCAGCGGCCGCCTCCGCGAGCGGCGGGGGACCGACGATCGCGAGCTCACGCTGACCTACGCCGGGCCCGGAGATCTCGTGGGCGAGGCGAGCTTCCTCGGCGGCACGCCGACACTCGACTTCGTCGGCGTCGAGAGCGGCGAGGGCGCGCGGGTGCTGGCCTCGGTGGTGCGGGACGTGATGCGGAGCGCCCCGGACCTCGCCATCGCCTTCGCGGCGCGCATCGAACGGCGCCGGCAGAACGTCGAGGAGCGACTCCACGCGCTCCTCACGCGGACCGTGGAGCACCGGGTGCTCAGCTTCATCGCCGAGGCCGCCGTCCGCGAGGGCATCCCCACGCCCGAGGGCGTACGGCTGGCCGTCCGCTACACGCACCTCGAGATCGCGCGTTACGTCGGCTCGACCCGGGAGACGGTCACGCTGGTGCTCGGTGAGCTGCGCCGGAAGGGCCTCGTCGCCATCCAGCAGCGCTGGCTCATCGTGCCGGACGTCGGGCGTCTCGAGGCGACGCTCGACGCCGGCGGCTGAGGCGCCTCAGCCCTCGGCGAGGCGCTGGCGCATGCGCCCCATCAGCCCGTCCCAGCCCTCGCGGTCGAGGATGCGGTTGAACTGCGCGCGGTAGTTCCGCACGAGGCTCACGCCGTCCGTGACGATGTCGAAGACGCGCCACTCGTCCCCGTTCGGCTTCACCTGGTAGTCGATGGCCACGGGCTCGAGGCGCCGGTTCCGCGTCGAGCGCGCGACGGTGCGCACGACCACGGCAGAGCCCCGGGCTTCGGCGCCCTCGACGTCGATGCGGAACTCGAGGGTGCTCTCGAGGTTCTGCTGGTAGGAGCGCTCGACGAGCTGCCGGAGGATGGAGACGAACTCCTCGCGCTGCGCGGGCTGGAGCACGTCCCAGTGGTCCCGAAGCGCCCGGCGACCGAGCTCCTCGTAGTCGAGGAGGCCCCCGAGCTGCTCCGTGAGGGCGGCGGCCCGGGCGTCGTTCGCGGGGCGGCGCAGCACGGCGCGCACGGACTCGGTGCGCTCCTGGATGAAGCTCTGGGCGGCGCTCGGATCGCCCTGCGCCGCCGCGGGGGCCGCGACGGCCATGGCCAGCAGGAGGGCGAAGGGGGCGAGGGAACGGGGGGGGCGCATGGGCTGCTCTCTCCTCTCGGGGGAGGCCGACGGGGGCCGGGACCCGCGTCCCGCGAGGCGTCGCGGAGACGGGGGCTCGGGCCCTTCGTCGGGGCTCGGGCTCGTCTGCTACGACGGTGGCCAGGGCGCGGGTATTCGCTCCGCGAGCGCGCTCACTCGCAGGGGGGCTCCCAGCCGTCCTCCGGAAGGAGCGGCCGGCCCACCACGCGCTCGAGCTCCGCGACCGCCGTGTTGACGGCCCGCACCGCCTCGACGTGGTTGAAACGCGCCTCGAAGTAGGCCCGGAGCGCGTCTACGAGGTCCTTCGGCTCGGTCGCGCCAACGTCGTAGCCCTGCGCCGAGGCGATGAACCAGCGCCGCGTCTCTCGGCGGGCTTCCTGCCACGCGGCCTCGCGGCGGGAGGCGTCCTGGTAGGCCTCGTACGCGAGCTCCACCTCGAGGCGGAGCCCGAGCGTGGCCTCGGCCACCTGGGCCCGCGTGCCCTCGAGCTCGGCCCGGGCTCGGCGAAGGCGCGCGGTGTTGCCGCCGACGTCGAGGCTCCAGCGCATCAAGAGCGCGGCCGCGAGCTGGGGGCGATTGCCCGGGTCCTGCACGAAGGGGTTCTCGACGTCCGTGATGCCGTAGGCGCGGCTGATGCCCGCGCGCACGACCACCGCGAGGTCCGGGCTGAGCGTGCCGACCGCGTTGTCCACCGCGGCCCGGCGCGCGTCCTCGGCGGCCTCGAGCATGCCAACCTCCGGGCGCTGCGTCGTCGCGTCGGCCAGGAAGGCCGGCAGATCGGCCTCCTCCAGGGCGATGGGCTCCATGGGGCAGAGGGGGGGCGCGATGCCCTCGAAGCCCGTGAGCGTCCGGAGCACGGCCTCGGAGGCCCGTCTCAGTCGCTGGGCCTCGGAGCCGCGGGCGTCCACCTCGGCGGCCGCCGCGGCGAGGCGGTAGCGATCGAAGGGGTTCGCGTCGGGCTCGTCGTTCATCAGCGCCTCGTCGAGCACGGCGATGGCGCGCCGGAGCTGACCGCGGCCCTCGCCGATCATCTGCTCGATGTCGAGGGCGAGCTGGAGCCCGAAATAGGCTCTGCGCACGTCGTAGCGGAGCTGGGCGCGGCGCCGGGCGATGTCGAGCTCGGCCGCGCGGACGCCCGCGTCCGCCGCGTCTCGGGCCGCCTCGAGGCGCCCGAAGGTCCAGAGCGGAACGACCCCCTCCGCGAGCACCGAGTAGACGGGCCGGAAGCGGTTGCCGAGGGGGAGCTGCGAGTCCTCCGTGAAGATCGGCGTGCCGCTCGCTTCCGGCGCGAAGGTCAGGCCGAAATCGGTCCGCCAGCTCGCGAAGAAGGGCGAGATGCGCGCCTCGAGGCGTCGGGCCTCGGCCGCGCGCACCATGGCCTCGCGCTGGGCCAGCGCGGGGTAGTGCGTCTCGGCGGCCGCGACGAGCGTTCGTAGATCGCGAAGCGGGGGCTCGGCGGGCGCGGCGCTCGACTGCGAGAGCGCGGCGCTGGCCGGCCCGAGCGCCGCCAGAGCGAGGAGAACGCGGACTGCCTTCCCGTGGCGCGCTCCGGCTCCCAAAGCGACCTCAGCGCATCTTCGACGAGCGGCGCATGGAGGAGCTCATGCCCGAGCTCATGTTCTCGGTGTTGTAGACCTGGATGACCTGGTCCGTGAGGTCGAGGTTCGTCGGCACCCACACCACGCCGCCCTCGTTCGCCTCGACGATGAGTGTGTAGCCCTCGCGCTGGCCGATACGCCGCAGGATCTCCTGCATGCGCTCGAGGATCGACTTGGTCAGCCGCGCCTCCTGCTCGGCGAGCTCGCGCTGGAACTCGACGTAGGTCGACTGCAGCTCGACGAAGGCCTGCTGGTACTCCTCGATGCGGCGCTGCTGCGCCTCCTCGGAGAGAACGCCGCCCTCGACCTGGCGCTCGATCTCCTCCTTCATCTTCTTCAGCTTCTCCTGCTGCGCGTCGAGCTCGGTCTGCCGGCGCTTGAAGAGGCGCTTCAGCCGGGCCTTGGCGCGGCGGCCGTCTTCCGTCTCGTTGAGGGCCCGCTGCAGGTCGACCACGGCGATGCGGGTCTGGGCGTAGACGGTGGGCGCCGCGGCGCTCGCGAGGAGCGCGGCGACGAGGGTCAGGGCGTGGCGCTGAAGTTTCATCGAAGGAGGGCCTGGCTACTCCCGCCGAGGGGACGGGTCAAGGTTGGCGAAGGGACGAGGCGAGCGGCGCAGCGATTCAATCGGTTCGGAGGGGCGAGGGCCGGGGAAGCGTCGAACGCGCTCAGAAGCTGGTCCCGATGGTGAACTCGAAACGGAAGCGCTCGTCGAAGGACTGGCGCCGGATGGGGAAGCCCCACTCGAAGCGGAGCGGGCCGAGCGGCGAGATCCACCGGAGCCCGAAGCCGACGGAGGCCCGCAGCGCCGGCTGGATGCCGCAGTTCGAGATGGAGCGCGGAGAGTTGGTCGCCTCCGGCGCCTCGCAGAGGTTGCGCTCGAGGTTCCACGTGTTGCCGGCGTCGTGGAAGACCACGCCGAAGATGCCGACCTCCGTGAGGATCGGGAACATGATCTCGAGCTGGTAGAGCGCCTGCACGTTGCCGCCCAGCTCGATGCCCTCGGGGAAGCCGTTGCCCTCGCGCGGCGGGCTCGCGTTCGGGTCGAGGGTCCGAGGGATGGCGGCGCGCGGGCCGACGCTCTGGAGCGGGAAGCCGCGAAGGTTGAAGATGCCGCCCAGGCGGAAGCGCTGGAAGATCGGCACGCCCTCGGGCTCGCGGGAGGTCACGACGCCCGCCTCGACGTTCATGCGGAACACGAAGGGCGTGTTGAAGATGCGTCGGTAGACGCGCGCGAAGGCCGTCTGCTCGAAGAAGACCTGCTCCGAGCCCAGGAAGCGGTCGGCCACGCGCGCCCGGTAGCGCACCCACCAGCCGCGCGAGGGGAAGCGCTGGTCGTTCCGCGAGTCCCAGGAGATCGCGCCGGAGATCGCGCTCGTCAGGCCGTCCCGGAAGAGGTTCCCGAGCGGCGACTGGCGGAAGACGTTGAAGAGCTGGCCGTTGCCGCTGCCGGTACCGAGGAAGCCGCCGGTCCGATCGCTGATCTCGACGTAGTCGAGGTCGTAGCCGAGGCGCACGTTGAGGCGCCGGTCGAAGACCGGATGCGTGAAGAAGATCCCGCCGCCCGTCGAGTCCTGCACGAAGGTCGCGAACTGCTGGATGTTCTTGTCGAGGCGGACGCCGAGGCCCCAGCGCGTGCCGAGGAAATAGGGCTCGATGAAGTTCAGGCGGATCGTCTGGCGGATGCCCGAGAGCTGCACGTTCAGCCCGAGCGTGTGCCCGTTGCCGAAGAGGTTCTGCTGCTGGATCTGCGCCGTGAGGATGAAGCTCTCGATGGACGAGAAGCCCGCGCCGACCTGGAAGGTGCCCGTGGAGCGTTCGGCGACCTCCACGTTCAGCACGAGCAGGTCCGGCCGCGAGCCGCGCTCCTCGGAGAAATCGACGCGGTCG
The DNA here is from genome assembly GCA_038750805.1 of Myxococcota bacterium. Lineage (GTDB taxonomy): Bacteria > Myxococcota_A > Polyangia > Polyangiales > Houyiibacteriaceae > CALCTH01. The sequence goes on along the minus strand of JBCDGX010000022.1, from coordinate 5,920 downwards.
AAGTAGCCGAGGCGCTGCAGGAAGAGGCGCGAGCGCTCGATGTCCGACTGGCTGTAGAGGTCGCCCTCGAGGATCGTCAGCTCGCGGCGAATGACCGAGTCGCGGGTCTTCGAGTTGCCGCTGATCTGGATGCGCTCGATGCGCACCGGCGGGCCGCGCACGATGCGGAGCTCGATGTCGACGACGCGCGTCTCGGCGTCGAGGTCCGTCTCCGGCGAGACCTCCACGTAGGCGTAGCCCGCGTCCCGATAGGTCCGCTGGATGTCCTGGAGGCCCGTCGCGATGGCCGTCCGGTTGAACCAATCGCCCTCCGTGAGGTCCACGCGCTCCCGGAGGTCCTCCTCGAGGGGCTCCTGCTCGGCGCCGCTGCCGTCGACCTCGGCCACGCGCATGGCGCCGACGCGGTAGCGCGGCCCCTCCTCGACGGGGATCGTGATGTCGATGAAGCGAAAGTCGCTCGTGAGCTCGACGCGCGGCGTCCCGACGCGCATCTGGAGGTAGCCCTTGTCGTAGTAGTACGCCTGGATGATCTGGACGTCCTGCTCGAAGGCCTCCTCGTCGAAGCTGTTTCGGTCGGTGATGAAGGAGTGCCAGCGCGTCGACTGGAGCTGCGTGACGCCCGCGAGCTCCTCGTCGCTGAGCGCGCGGTTGCCCACGTAGTGGATGCGCCGGATCTCGACCTCTTCGCCCTCGTCGATGGTGAAGCGGACCTCGATCTCGGTCTCGTCGTCGGTCGGGACGACCTCGTAGGCGACGCGGGCGAGGAAGTAGCCCTCCTCGGCGTACTTCGCGCGGATCTTCGCGACCTGCGCCTGCACGTCCGGCACCGAGAGGATGGCGCCCTCGCGCAGCGAGACCTCCTCCTCGATGTCCTCGTCGTCGATCTCGTCGTTCCCCTCGAAGCTCACCTTCGCGATGGCCGGGCGCTCGCGGACGGTGATCGTCAGGACGATCTCCTCGCCGACGAGCTCGCCCTCGAAGCGAAGATCGGCGAAGAAGCCGAGGTCCCAGAGCTCCTGGGCGGCGCGCGCGACCTCGTCGTCGGCGCAGGGCAGGCCGCGGCGGAGCGGGATGCTGGCCCGGATGTCGTCCGGGAGAACGCGCCGGGCGCCCTCGACGCGGATCTCGCGGATCTGCCGTCCCTGGCAGATCGTGCCCGGCGTCGGCGGCGGTCCGTCGTCCAGCGCCGGCTGCGCGCTCGCTCGGCCCGGGGGGAGGGCAGCGAAGGCGACGAGGAGCGCGACGGGCGCGATAAGCCGAGAGGCGAAGGACATGGGCGGGTGAAGAGCGGCGCCGGGTCCCCGCGCTCGCGACCGCGCGGCTATACGAAACGCCCTCATGAGGGTCAACCGGCGGCCTCAACGCCGCTGACCGACGCTTCATTCGAAGTTTCCGCCGCTTCGCCGACGGAAGGGGCGTCCGCGGGCGTGGATGGGTCCGCGGGGGAGGGCGCCGTGGAGCCCGCGCCATCGTCCTCGACGCGGCCGTCGCGCATGCGGACCACCCGGGGCATGCGCCGGGCGAGGTCCGGGTTGTGCGTGACGATGAGGAAGGTCGTCCCGCGGCGCTCGTTCAGCTCGAAGAAGAGCCGGTGAATGGCCTCGCTCGTGGTCGTGTCGAGGTTGCCCGTGGGCTCGTCGGCGAGCACGAGACGCGGCTCCATCACGAGCGCCCGGGCGAGGGCGACGCGCTGCTGCTCGCCTCCGCTGAGCTCGCCGGGGCGGTGCTTCAGGCGATGCGAGAGCCCGACCTCAGCGAGGAGCGCCTTGGCCCGATCGCGGAGCGCGCCCCGGCGCACGCCGCGCACGAGCCCGGGCATCATCACGTTCTCGAGGGCGTCGAACTCCGGGAGGAGGTGGTGGAACTGGAAGACGAAGCCGAGGGTCCGGTTCCGGAAGGCCGCGAGGCCCGCGGCGTCGAGGCGCGTCACGTCCTCGCCGAGGTAGGTGATCGCCCCGCTCGTCGGCAGATCGAGGGTGCCGAGGAGGTGGAGGAGCGTGGACTTCCCGGCGCCGGAGCGGCCGACCACGCTCACCATCTCGCCGGCCTTCAGCGTGAGGTCGACGCCCTTCAGGACCTCCACCTCGTTGCCTTCATGGAGGAAGGTCTTCCGCACGTCCGACGCCACCACGAGGGGCGGCGTGAGGTCGGGGGCGGTGTCGGGCGCGGCGGTCATCACTGGTAGCGGAGCGCGTCCACGGGGCGGAGGCGGCTGGCGAGCACGGCCGGGAAGACCGTCGCGAGGAGGCAGACGAGGACGGCGCTGACGCCGACGACGGCGAACTCGGTCGGATCGACGGTCACGGGGAGCCGGTCGATGTAATACACCTCGGGGTCCATGCGAATACCGAAGCGCTCCGTCGCGAAGGTCAGCACGTAGCCGAGGCCGAGCCCGAGCATGGCCCCGAGCGCCCCGATGAGCAGGCCCTCGGTGAGGAAGATGCGGACCACGTCGCGCGGCGTCGTGCCCATGGCCTTGAGGATGCCGACCTCGCGGCTCTTCTCCTGGACCATGAGCGTGAGCGTCGCGAAGACGCAGAAGCCGGCGATGAGGATGGCGATGCCGAGGGCGACGAACATCGCGAGCTTCTCGAGGGCGAGGGCGCCGAAGAGGTTCCGGTTGAGCTCCTGCCAGTCCTTCACCTGGAGCTCGTCGCGCCCGGCGGTGGCGAGGCCCGCGCGGAGGTCGTCCGCGATGGCGGGGGCGCGCTCCACGTCGTCCACCTTCACCTCGACGCCGGTGATCGCCTGGCCCGTGCCGAGGAAGCGCTGACCCTCCTCGAGAAGCACGTAGGCGAGCTTCATGTCGAACTCGTACATGCCGCTGTAGAAGATCCCGGCGACGCGAAAGCGGCGGACCTTCGGGATGGGGCCCGTGGGGCCGAGGGCGCCGAGGGGGGAGACGACCTCGAGCTCGTCGCCGACGAAGAGGCGGAGCGTGCGCGCGAGCTCGCGGCCGACGATCACGCCGGGGAGCACGTCCTCGGGCGGCGGGGTTGTGGGAGCCTCGGTGCCGAGGAGCCGGCCCGGCGGTAGCTCGCCGAGGGCGCCGGGCTCGCCGCCGGCGCCCGGCGGAAGACCCGTCACGGGGTCGAAGAGATCTTCGCCGAGGAGCCGCTCGAGCTCGTCCATGTCCCGGGCCACGCGGGGCTCGTCCTTGGCCGGGCCCTCGTCGTCCTCGTCGGCGTCGTCGGCGGGCTCCGGGCCTCCGAGATCGAGGATGGAGCGGCCGCGGCCCGGGTCGAGGCGGAGGAGGCGCTCGGGCTCGCTCAGGTTGTCGAGGCTCCCGCGCCCGCCGACCTCGTCGCTCAGGTAGCGCTCGAGCTCCGTGACCTCGCGAACGCTCTCGGGGTCGATGCCCTGGAGCACGGCGCCGGCGCGGTTCGACGCGCTCGTGACCATGACCTCGCCGCGGACGAAGGGCGTCGCCGCGACGACGCGCTCGGTGCCGCGGACGGCATCGAGCACGGGCAGCCAGCCTTCGAAGGTGCCGCGCTCCTGACGCTCGACGACGACGTGCGCGTGGGCCCCGAGGATCTTCTCCTTCAGGTCGTTCCGGAAGCCGCCCATCACGCTCAGGACCACGACGAGCATGCACGTGGAGACCATCACCGCGCCGATGGAGAGCCCGCCGATGGCCGCCAGGAACCCGCTCTTCCGGGCCCGGAGGTGCCGCGCGGCGACCAGGGGCCGAAAGCCGAGGCCCTCGAGGCCACCGAGGAAGGGCGGGAGCAGGCGCGTGACCAGGCGCCAGGCCAAGAAGGCGTGCAGCCCGAGGCGGAGCGTCGCCTGCCGGAGCTCGAGGGCGTCGCCGTCCTTCGGTACGAAGGGGAGGCTCATGAAGGCCCAGACCGAAGCGGCGACGAGGGCGAGGTCCGCCAGCACCCAGAAGGCTCTCCGGAAGCGCCCCGGCAGGAGGAACCACTCGCTCACGAGGAGCACGAGGTCCGCCGCCACGAAGACGCCGCCGGGGATCGCGGCGATCGCGAAGGCGGTCCGCTGGGTCTCGGGCAGCGCGCGCACGGCCTCGGCGAGGCCCCCGCCGAAGAGGAAGCCGCGTTCGGCGGCGGTGACGAGCGCGACGACGTCGAACACGACGACGAGCGACAGGAAGAGCGCGGTCCCGAGCGAGGCGAGCGCGCGACCCTGGCGGCGCAGGCGCCCGCCGACGCCCGGGGGCAGATGCCGCGCGGCGCGGAGGAGCGCGATGGCGAGGCCGACGCGGAGGAGCGTGAGCGCGCCGCCGGTGCCCAGCAGCCCGCCCAGCACCAGCGTCTCATCGCCCGCGGCGAAGCGGTCCGAGAGGGGCTCGAAGAGGAGCGCCGCCGCCACCACGGACGCGAGCTGCGTGAGGCCCACGAAGGTGTGCAGCGGCGTCAGCCAGCGCACGCGCCGCCGCGCGCGCTCGGCCCGGGAGCGCCGGGCAGGCGCGACCGGCGCGGGGGGCGGCAACCCGGAGTCCGCCTGCATGCCGGCTCAGGCCTCGGGCCGAAGGAGCGGGAAGAGCAGGACGTCGCGGATGGACGCCTGGTCGCAGAGGAACATCACGAGCCGGTCGACGCCGAGGCCGAGCCCCGCCGCCGGGGGCATGCCGTGGGAGAGGGCGCGCACGTAGTCGGCGTCGAAGTCCATGGCCTCGTCGTCGCCCTTCGCGCGGTCGTCGAGCTGGGCGCGGAAGCGATCCGCCTGGTCGTCGGGGTCGTTCAGCTCGCTGAAGGCGTTCGCCACCTCGCGGCCCTCGATGAAGAGCTCGAAGCGATCGACCCAGGCCGGGTCGTCGTCCTTGCGCCGGCTGAGCGGCGAGACGGAGGCGGGGTAATCCGTGATGAACACCGGAACGCTCCTCGACCCATCCGCATTGCGGTAGAGCGCGGGCAGGTTCTCCTCGGCGAGGATCTCGTAGAGAGTGAGGAGGCGATGCCCGTGGGAGGGAGCGCCCGTGAGCGCCTTCCGCTCGGCCGGCGGCAGCCGCGGCGCGATCGACGGCGCGAGGGCCTCGAGGGCGGAGGCGTCGTCGAGGGTCGCGCGGTCGAGGCTCACCCCCTCGAGGAGCTTCGCGTTGGCTTCGAGCCCCGCCCCGGCGAGGATCGCCTCGCGCATGGGGACCCGCGCGAAGGCCGCGTCCAGATCGAACGTCCGTTCGCCGATGAGCTCGGGGTGGGCCTCGCGCACCGCCGCGTCGACGGCGCGGAGCATGGCCTCGCTGAGGTCCATCAGCTCCTCGAAGGTCGCGTAGGCCTGGTAGAGCTCGAGCATCGTGAACTCGGGGTTGTGCTTCGTGCTGATGCCCTCGTTCCGGAAGTTCCGGCCGATCTCGTAGACCCGGTCGAAGCCGCCCACGACGAGGCGCTTCAGGTAGAGCTCGGGGGCGATGCGGAGGAAGAGCCCCATGTCGAGCGCGTTGTGGTGCGTCGAGAAGGGCTTCGCGGCAGCGCCGCCCCGCACCGAGTGGAGCATGGGCGTCTCGACCTCGAGGTAGTCGCGATCGTCGAGGAAGCGCCGGAGCGTCTTCACGATGAGCGCGCGCGCGCGGAAGACCGCCGCGACGCTCGGGTTCGCGAAGAGATCCACGTAGCGCTCGCGGTAGCGCTTCTCGACGTCCTTCAGCCCGTGCCACTTCGCGGGCGGCGGGAGGAGCGCCTTGCCGACGTGCTGGTAGCTCCGCGCGCTCACGGCCAGGGCGCCGGTGCGCGTCTTGATGAGCGGACCCCGGACGGCCACGTGATCGGCCAGGTCGACGGCCTTGAGCATGGCCGCCTGGTCCTCGGGGAGCGCGTCCTTGCGCACGAGCGCCTGCGCGTCGCCGTGCGGCGTCCGGAGCACGAGGAAGGGCCCGCGCTTGGCGACCACGCGGCCGTAGAGCGGGTAGGGCGTCTCGTCGCCCGCGAGCTCCGACTCCTCCGGGAGGGCCCCGCGCTCG
>JBCDGX010000021.1:0-18843 GCA_038750805.1 Myxococcota bacterium | reverse complement strand
CCTGGATCACCAGCGTATCCCCGGGCCATACGGGCTTCGTGAAGCGCCCGTCGAACTCCACGAGGCGCGCCGGGTCCCCCTCGCAGACCTCGTTGACGAGCGCTCGGCCGACGTAGCCGTAGGTGCAGAGGCCGTGGAGGATGGGCTCGCCGAAGCCGGCCTTCTCGCCGATCTCCGGGTCGGCGTGGAGCGGGTTGATGTCGCCGCTCAGCCGGTAGAGGAGCGCCTGCGTCGGCGACGTCGTCTCCGTCACCTCGAAGTCCGGGTCGCGCTCCGGGTACTTCACGCGCGGCGTCCGCGGCGGGCGCTCGCCCCCGAAGCCGCCGTCCTTGAGGAAGATGATCGTCCAGGTCGTCTCGAAGACGAGCGTGCCCTCGGCGTCCTTCGTCTCCGTCGTGAACACGGCCTGCGCGAGGCGCTTCAGGTCGTAGACGCCGGCGACGGTACCGACGGTCGTCAGCGTGCCCTCGGGCTTCAGCGGCGCGTGGAGCTTGATGTTCTGGCTCCCGTGCACGACGCCGAGCATGTCGCCGCCGGTCATGGGCAGCATGGCCATCATCGCGTCGAAGGTCGGGACCACGGCGTAGGTGGGGAGCACCTTCGGCCCGCGCCCCTCGTAGAGGAAGTCCAGCTCGGCCTTCGTCGCGCCGCAGCCGAGCGCGTAGAGCACGACGTCCTTCCAGTCGTACTCGTGAACCAGCGTCTCCGTGGTCTGGCCGGTGGCCTCGGTGCGTAGCGCCATGAGCGCGTCCTAACCGCCGAGGCGGCGGCCGGGCAAGCGCCCTACCAGAAGGTCTCCGCGATGATGTCCGTGTCGATGTTCTCCTCGTCCGCGACGACGAACACGCCCCGCCGCGCGCGCGGCGACACGAAGAGAGTCGTCCGGTAGCCCGCTACCACCCCGTTGCGGCGCAGGAGCCCGCGCTCATCGTCGACGTCCCAGCCGAGGCCGACGGCGCCGTAGAAGCCGACCTGGGCGTGAGGCTGGCCGGCGAGCGCGAAGCTCTCGGCGAGGGGGCCCGTCTCCGCGATCGCGGCGCGCAGGAAGACCGCCATGTCCCGGAGGCTCGTCGCGATGGCGCAGCAAGGACCGAGCGGCGAGACGTCCTCGCGCGGGGGAACGACCTCCGCGCCGCGGTGCCCGTCGAGGCGATCCCTCGTGCCGAGGCGGGCCGAGCGGTAGAGGCTGTCCTTCATGCCCAGCGGGCCGAAGATCCGCGCCTCCAGGAGCGCGCCGTAGCGAAGGCCGGCCTGCTCCGCGAGCAGCGTCGCGAGCACGGCGATGCCCGTGTTGCCGTAGAGCATCTCCGAGCCCGGCGGGAAGGGGAGCGTCTCGTGCGGCAGGCCCTCGCGAAAGGCCGCCTCGGTGAAGGTCGTCCGGCCGCGGGCGACGTCCACATCCGTCCAGTTCGAGGGGAAGGGCGGGAGCCCCGAGGTGTGCGTCGCCAGGTGCACCACGCGGATGGGCCCGGCGGCATGCTCCGGGAGGCGCCAGCCGGGCGGGAGGTGCTTTTCGGCCGGGTCTGCGAGCGCGACCTCGCCGCGCCGCCCGGCCTCGGCGAGGAGGAGCCCGGCGAAGACCTTCGAGACCGAGCCGAGCTCGAAGCGCGTCCGGGGCCCGAAGGCCCGCTCCCCGTCCGGGCTCCGCGTCGCGTAGACCGCTTCGCCGGCGGCCACGCGGACGACCCCCACGGAGCGCTCCGCCGGCCCGACGGTGGCGAGGCGGGCGGCCAGCGCCGGCGAGACCCGAAGCTCGGGCGCTGCGCGCGGCGGGCGCGGCGAAGGCGTCGCCTGGCAGCCCAGCAGCGCGAGGAAGAGGCACGCGCGCCCGGCGGACCCCGGCATGCTCAGCGCGGCTTCTTGCGGAAGGCGATGACGTCGCCGCCGGTGCCGTCGGGCGAGGGCAGCGGGGGAAGGCGCTCGACGAGCATCTCGATGGCGCCGGCGGCCTTCGTGAGCGCCGCCTCCGCGTGCAGCTCGGAGAAGGTCGTCCGGCCGAAGACGAGCACGAGCCGGTAGCTCCCTCCGATGCGCCGCGTGACGAAGGGCGCCTCCCCGTGATGGCTCGCCATCACGTCGTGGTCCTTGCGCGCCCGGTCCGCGGCCTGGGCGAGGCGTACGCGGCGCTCCCAGCCGGCCCGGTCGAAGGCGCGATCGATGCGCGCGCGGTCCACGTCGGCCTGATGCGAGGGCGCGGCCTCGACCTCGCCCGCGAGCACCGCCACGGCGTCGTCCCCGAGGCGCTCGCAGACGCGCCAGAGCTCGACGAGCGTGGCCGTAGTCTCGAGCGCCGGACGCGGGTCGGCGCCCCAGAGCTCCGGCGAGGTCTCGTCGACGACGATCACCGCCTCCGCGGCCGCCTGCCGGCGGAGCACGCCGAGGGCCTCGTCGAGCTCCGCGCGTGGGCCGGAGGTGTGCGGCGTCGGCGGCGGGAGCGTCTCGAGGGTCCCCGCGAAGCTCCCGGCGAGCATGGCGAGCTTCGTCTCGGCTTCGGCCCGGGAGCCCTGCGGCTCGACCACGACGAGGCGCCAGGGTCCTCCGCCGACCTCGACGTGCACCAGGTCCTCCGGGGCGTCTTCCAGGGCGAGCTCGAGCCGAGCGTCGGTCGCCGAGAGCTCCCGCTTCGCCACGCGCAGCAGGTCCAGCAACCGATCTGCGTCGAGCTCCATACGCCCCCTTATAGACCCCGCACACACAATCGTCGCCCGTCCCGCCGTTGACGCTCCCATGGGGCACCGCAAGGCTGAGCACATGCGCCGGGCCGTCCTCCTCGCCCTCCTCGGGATCCTCGGCTGCAGCGAGGGCGTCGGCGACCCGCCGAGGCCGTCCGACCTCGGCGGGTCGATGGACGCCGGGAGCGACCTGGGCGTCGACATGCCCCGCGTCCTCGACGGCGTCGACAGCGACGGGGACGGGCTCTGCGACGACTACGAGCTCTACTTCCGCCTCGACCCCGAGGACCCGGACTCGGACGGCGACGGCTTCCCGGACTACTGGGAGACCGTGCTCGCGGGCCTCGCGCCGAACGACGCGCAGACCCCCGCGGCCGAGGACCTGGTCTTTCTTAGGGAGGGACCGCGCGCCGCGGCGCAGGTGCCCCTCACGGCCGTCGTCACCGGCGCGGGTCAGGACTACCTCGGCGCCTTCGAGGCCCTCGACGCCATGGACCCCTTCGGTCAGGACGCCGGCGACCACTTCGCCGGCAGCGTCGCGGCCTTCGCCGAGCCCATCGAGAACGTCGGGCGCGTGGACGAGGAGAGCGAGGCCTTCCGCGGCGTGGTGGGCCGGACGCTCCTCGGCTGGGAGGTACGCCTGGCCTTCGGAAGCGTCATCCCGCGCCTCTGCCACCGGGTCTTTCCCTTCCGCTACCTCGTCGTACGGAGCGACGGGCGACCGATCCTGGCGGACCGGCGCCTCCTCGTGATCCTCGCGCCGGGCGAGACCCTCGAGGGCGGGCCCTTCTGCGCGCCACAGCTCGACCGCTGCGTGGCGGCGCCGCCGGGCGCGGTCATCCCCTGACCCTCCGTAGAGCGCCTCGACGCGGTGGGCGACGGTGCGCGCACGCCCGCGCGACACCGAAGGATGACGCTTCCGCACGCTCGCCGGAAGGAGGCAACCCTCCAGCCGTCGCGTAGGATGGGCGCACCCGGGGTGCTCGCGGTACGAGCGTCCCCGTCTCCGTCGTCATGAGGTTCCGTGGCTCGGTCGTCGTCGAATCGTGGGTCTGCTCGGTGCTGGTCATCGGATGCGGGAGCGCGAGAGTCGTCACCACGGGGACCGAGCCCGTCGCGGTCGTGCCGACCGCCGCTCCCGATGGCCGACCGATCTGCGAGAGCGTGCGGCTCGGCCTCGCTCGCAACGCGGGCCTCGAGGATGATCGCCTCGAGCGGCTCGTCGTCGGAGACCCCGGCGAGGCGCTTCCGGTTGAGGCGGCGGAGGCAGTGGAGCAGGCGTTGGCCCGATGCGGCCGCGGTTGGGAAGCCGCGCAGCTTCGGGTCTTCGACCTCCTCGACTCGGACCCGGAGGGAGCGGAAGCCGGGGGGTGCGCGGACGTCGGCTTCTCGGAGCCGCCGACGCAGGTCTTGGCCCTCGTCGACCCGAACGCAGGCGACGACTCCTACGACGCCAAGCTCTCGGGCTCGCTTCTGACCGTGACCGGTAGTGGCTGCACCTCCATCGGGGAGGGCGGGGGCTGCAGCACCGAGCGGACGCGCGTGGACCTCGACCGCTGTGCTTACCTCTCCGTGACCGTGTTCGAGCCCGGTTGCGCGAGCCTGATCGGCCAAGCTCAGGTGGACACCGGCGGCCGGCCGGAGGCGATTCCGCGGCTGCTTGGCGATTGGATCCGCTTCGGGGATCGGACCCGGGCCGAGGACGGGGTCGGCGCGCTCCTCGAGGAGGCTCGCGAGTCGCTCTACTCCGAGCCCGAGATGGACCTCTGCAGGCGGGAGTTCTGTCTCCGTCCGCGCTTCCGTCTGCCACCCTGGGTACCGGGGCCACCGATGGCGTCCGGCCGCGGCTTCACGGCCTGGCCGGGGCGTGGGCGGGACATCGGCGAGCGGCTCTACATGCTCGTCGGTCCCCACGCCGAGCCCTACCGCATTGGTCGCATTGGCCCCTACGACGTCTACGAGGTGGCCTTGGGCCACTTCAGCTACGCCCGCAGCCTCTACGACCGACATGCCGATCGCCATCGATGGGTCACGGGGTTGCTGTCTGAGATGGAGTGCGACGCGGAGTACGGACTCCCGCCTGTGCCCCCTCCCCGGCCCGACCCGAACCGTGCCATTCCGGCCGGCCAGGCGGGGCCCTTCCTTTGGTTCGACTGGGCGTTCGTCGACCTCGAGCAGGGCTGGGGATCCGTGGTGGTGACGCGCCAGAACAATCCACTGTCGGCCGACAGTCCGCTGGGGCGGACGGTGGGCCGCGCGCTCCGGGCGGACCACGCGCGTCACGCTCCCTAGGACGCGAATGCACTACCCGAAGGCCAGCTAGGGGATGGCGTCTTCGCGCCGGAGGCCGTGCTTCTTCATGCGGCTCTGGAGCGTGCTCGGCTTGAGGCCCAGGAGCGCCGCGGCGCCGTCCATGCCGTAGATCTTCCCGCCCGTGTGCTCGAGGGCCCGCGCGATGTGGTCCCGCTCGACCTGGGCGAGGGGCGCGATGCCCCGGGGGGGCTCCGCGTTTTGGCTCCGGCGCCGGCGCCGGGCGTCGCCGGGGAGGTCGATGTCGCCGGGGCCGAGGAGCCCGGTCTTCGCGAGGATGGTCGCCCGCTCGAGCACGTTGGCGAGCTCGCGGAGGTTGCCGGGCCAGTCGTGGGCGGCGAGGCGTTGCAGCGCGCCCTCGCTCACGCTCCAGTTGCCGCCGCGGCCCGTGCGCTGCGCGAGCTGCTCGAGCATGAAGGCCGCGAGCAGGGGCAGGTCCCCGAGGCGCTCCCGGAGCGGCGGGAGCTCGAGGGGGAAGACGTCGAGGCGGTAGAAGAGGTCCTCGCGGAAGCGGCCTTCGGCGACGGCCCGCCGCAGGTCCACGTGCGTGGCCGCCAGGATGCGCACGTCGACGCGGCGCGTGACGTCGGCGCCCACGGGCTGGAAGGTGCCCTCCTGGAGCACGCGGAGGAGCTTCGCCTGAAGGCTCGGATCGAGCTCGCCGATCTCGTCGAGGAGGAGCGTCCCGCCGTTGGCGATCTGAAAGCGCCCCGGCCGGTCCTTCGTGGCGCCGGTGAAGGCGCCCTTCACGTGCCCGAAGAGCTCGCTCTCGATGAGCGAAGGCGGGATCGCCGCGCAGTTGATGGTCACGAAGGGCTGCGCGCGGCGCGGGCTCCAGAGGTGGATCGCCCGCGCGAGGCGCTCCTTGCCCGTGCCCGTCTCGCCGCCGATGAGCACCGGCGTCGTCGTGCGCGCGACCTGCTGGGCCCGGCGGACCACGGCCTGCACGGCGGGGCTCGTGCTCGTCTCGAGCACGCCGACCTGGAGCGCCGCGGCCTCGCTCGCCTCGTTGCCCCCATGGAGCTTGGCCTCGAGCTGCTGGGCGTAGGCGCGCTCCTGAGCGTGGAGCCGGCGGAGCGTCGCCCGCTCGCGGGCGCCGCGGATCGCGAGCGCGAGCACCTGGGCATAGACCTCGACGAGGTTCACCACCGAGGGCTCGAAGGCCTCGCAGACCGCGCGGTCGAGGGTGAGCACTCCGTAGCGCTCGTCGCCGGCGCAGAGGGGCACGACCATGCAGCTATGGCCGGGCGGCAGGTCGAGCACTCCGTCGAAGGGATCTCCGTCGCCATGGGCGTGGTCGTGCTCGGTGTAGGCCCGGGCGCGGCGCGTCTCGAGCACCTCTCGCACGGTCGGGAAGGACGAGAGCTCGAGGCGGTATTCGCGGACCTTCGGGGCGAGCTTGCCCCGGGCCATGCGGATGACGAGCTCGTCGTCCGAGAGCTCGAAGATGGTCGCGAGGTCGTAGGGCGTGATGCGCTCGATCCAGTCGAGGCCCCGGCGGAGGAGGTCCTCGAGGTCGTCGTCATGGCTCGCGAGGGCCACGAGATCCGCGAGGTCGCGGGTCAGGTCGTCGACGTCGGCGCTCGTGGCCACCGTGCGTGAATGGGGCCTCGGCTCGTTGGCGCAACGGCGGGGATGCGCGAAGGCGCGGCGGTCGCGGCGGGGCGACGACGAAACTGGGCCGCTCCGCGGTCGAGGAATGACGGGCCGACGGGGCGGGCCGGCTGAGGGAGCCGCTTTTTCCCAAAGAATACGCTCATGAGAGCCTCTCGGCGCGCGCCGAAGGGCCTTCGTGAGCGTCTCGAAGCTTGTCCTGGCTCAGGTCATCCGGCGGCGAAGCGGGGCCGCCTGCGCGTCGAGCCAGCGGATCGAGGGCGGATCCGCGCAGAGCGCGATGGCCGCGTCGTAGGCGGCCAGGGCCTCGGCGGTCCGGCCGAGCCTGGCCAGGCAATGGGCCCGGACGGCGAAGGCCGGCTGGGAGCGCTCCGTGCCTTCGATGCGATCGAGCATGGCGAGGCCCTCGGCCGGCCCGTGGGTCTCCGCGATGACGGCGGCGCGGCTCACGGCGGCGCCGAGGGTCGGGTAGAGCGCTAGGAGCCCGGCGTAGAGCTGCGCGAGCGCCGGCCAGTCGGTGCGGCCCGTATCCCGTCGGGCGACGTGCACCGATTGGATCGCCGCTTCGAGCTGGAAGCGGCCGAGCACGCCGAGGGAGGACGCGCGCCCGAGGAGCGCGGAGCCGCGCTCGAGGAGCGCGGCATCCCAGCCCTCCGGGTCCTGCTCCGTGACCGGGACGAGCACCTCGCCCTCCGCGTGCGCCGCGAAGCGGGCACCCCGGCGCGCCTCGACGAAGGAGAGAAGCGCCGCGAGGCCGAGGACCTCCGCGTGATCCGGCAGGAGCTCGTTCAGCGTCGCGCTCAAGAAGAGCGCCTCGCGGGTGAGGTCCCCGCCCACACCCGCGAACCAGTCCAGCGCGTAGGCGCCGTAGATCGCCTCCATCACGGCGCTGACCCGGGCCGGGAGCGCCTCGGCCTCGGGAACCTCGAAGGGGATGCGGGCGGCCTTGATCTTCCGCTTGGCGCGCACGAGGCGCTGGGCCATCGCCGTCGGCTTCACGAGGAAGGCGCGCGCGATGTCGGCGGCGTCGAGGCCGAGCACCGTCTGGAGCATCAGCGGCGTATGGACCGACGCGTCGATGGCCGGGTGCGCGCACACGAACATCAGCTTCAGGCGGTGGTCCATGGGGCGCGCGCTGGTGGGCTCGGCGAGCTCCGGGGCCGGCGGGAGCTCGGGCACGGCGTCGGTGAAGGCGAGGCGCTTGTCCTTCCGGATCCGGTCCGTGCGCCGGTTTCGGGCGACGGTCAGGAGCCAGGCCTCCGGGCGCTTCGGGACGCCGCGCTCGGGCCAGGTGCGCAGCGCCGAGACGAAGGCGTCGGAGAGCGCGTCCTCCGCCGCCGCGATGTCGCCGCTCCGGCTGGCGAGCATGGCGACGAGCTTGCCGTAGGCCACGCGGGCCACGTGCTCGGCACGTGCCCGCGCGGTCTCCATCGGCGGCGGTTCGGGTGGGGGCGTCGGGCGCAGGGCGGCCTCCCCCGGGAGCCTAGCCGAAGGCCGAGGCCCGTACCTCGACGAGGCCGGTCTCGGCGGCGGGGCACTTCTCGGCCCAGGCGAGCGCCTCGTCGAGGTTCTCCACCTTCACCCGGAAGTAGCCGCCGAGCGTCTCCTTGGTCTCCGCGAAGGGCCCGTCCTGGACCCGGCGTTCGCCGGTCTTCCGGGTGATCGTGGTCGCCGTCTCGGCGCCCGTGAGCCAGTCCATGTCGACGAAGACACCGGCCTCCTTCAGCGCGCCGATGTAGGCCTGATAGGCCTTTTGCTGGCGGGCTCCGTCCTCGGGCGTCATCGCGGCGCGGTCGGCGGGGTCGGTGTAGAGCAGAAACGTGTAGTGCATGGCGTCGGTCTTTCGCGTCGTGGGTTCGTTCGAAGGCTACGTCCGTTGCGCGACCCCGAGGCCGCGCTTCACCCGCACGACGGTCTCGCCCGACGCCGATCGACAGGCGCGCGATCTTTTCTTCGCGGCGCTGCCCGAACGCTGACGGAGCCCTCAGGGCGCCGACTGCGAGAGAAAGGCGTCGAGGCCGCCGCGTGCCGTGCGCCGCACCTTGTTCTGCACGAGCGGCGACCACCCGAGGAGCAGGCCCATCGGACCGAGCGCCATGCGCGTCCAGGCGTAGAGGTCGAACTCGTCGACCTGCGCCGCGACCGCGCCGTCCCGGAAGGTGAAGGAGGAGCGGATCCGGTTGTGCACCTTCCGCCCCGTCGCGCCGAAGGTGTAGTGGGCCTCCCAGCGCGCCTCGCCGGCGACGTCGCCCGCGGAGAGCACCTCGTACGTGACCTCGAGGTCCTTCCCTCGCCTGCAGAGCATGCGCCACATGCCGCCGACCTCGTGGCCTTTTAGACCCCTGAAGACGGGGTCCGAGAAGGTCGCGTCCTCCGTGTAGACGGCCGCCATGGCGTCGCCGTCCTTGGCCTGGAAGGCGCGATAGAAGCGGTCGAGGGTCTCGGCGTTCGGATGGCTCACGGACTGGGTGCTACCACGGGTCCGCGCCCCGGCTCAGCTCCGCCGCGGTCGCGCGACGTCCCGGCGCTTCGGGGGCACCGCCCGCTCCGAGGCCTTGCCGCCGCGAGGGCGCCGGATGGCCGGCCGCACGCCGCGGCGCCCCGTGTCGATGTGCACGAGGGTCCCCGCCTCGAAGGTCAGGTGCCGCATGAAGCGGTTCGAGCCGAAGT
Source organism: Myxococcota bacterium (assembly GCA_038750805.1). Taxonomy (GTDB): domain Bacteria; phylum Myxococcota_A; class Polyangia; order Polyangiales; family Houyiibacteriaceae; genus CALCTH01. The sequence continues at coordinate 9,577 of JBCDGX010000021.1, read as the reverse complement.
CGTAGGTCCAGCGCTCGATCTGGACGGCCTGGGCGACCGAGTCGACGAAGCCCGGCGCCACCTGCACCGCCACCTGCCGGTACCCCGTCGAACGCACGATGTCCTGCGGCTCGCCGCAGAGCTGCCGCACCTCGTAGCGACTCTGGCCTCGCTGCACGAGCCGGTTCCCGCAGCGGAGGGCCTGGGCTTCGCCCACGTGCCCGAAGAGCACGAGGCCGGCGAGCCCGAAGGCGGCGAGGAGCGGGAGGCGGCGCATGGGAGTCCTTTCGACGAACGGTGGCCCTTCCAGTCTAGATGTCAAAGACGATCGGCGCACCGGCGTCGGGACCGCCGCGACTCCGATGGACGGTTTCGGCGGAGCGGCGCCACTGGTTCTTCATGGGAGAGTCCGCTTTGCACTTGCTACGCGCCGGCTCACGGCGACCCCTTGGCCTTCGTCCCCTCTTGTCCTTGAGCGCGAGTCTCTTGCTCGTCGCGTGCGGCGAGAGCGCGCCGGAGCCCGTTCCGACGATGGACGCGGGCGTCCCCGACGTGGGCGCTCCCGACGCGGGCGTCTTCACGCCCACCCCGCGCCTATCGGAGACGCTTCCGGCCTCGCCGGGGGCGACCCCGGTGCCCACCGTGATCGGCTCCGCGGAGCTCGGCGCGGTGGTGCGGGTCTTCCAGGGTGAGGCCTGCGAGGGCACGCCCATCGCGACGCTCGACTCGGCCGGCGCGTTCGCCGTCGAGGTCCGCGTGGAGCTTGGCGAGACGGCGTTCGTGGCCGACGCGGAGCTCCCCGGTCTCATGCGCTCGGCCTGTTCCGAGCCCCTCCGCTACGTCTTCGATCCCGACGCGGCCGATCGCCCCGTGCTGCTCCGGACCGATCCCGCCTCGCCGTCCACCGAGCCCATGCCCACGGTCCTGGGGAGCGCGGCGCCAGGGCTCCAGGTCGCCGTTCATCTCGGCGGCGACTGCAGCGGGGATCCGCTCGCCACGGGGGTGGCCGACGACCTCGGCGAGTTCGCGCTCCCGGTCCCCGCGCCGCTCGGCGACTCGGTGCTGACGGCGCGCACCTCGAGCGCGTCCGGAGAGCGTTCGCCGTGCAGCCTGCCGCTCAGCTACCGGCGCTTCCGCGACGCCCTGCCGGTCTTTCCTCCGGCGCCCGCGCTGACGACGCGCGCGCGCCTCCGCCTCCGCGCCCGCATCGACGTGCTCTCGCTGGCTACCGTCGATTTCCGGGGTCCCGCGGGCTCCGTGACCGCAACCTACGACGCCGCCTCGGACACCTTCTCCGCGACGGTCCCGCTCGTCGAGGGTCCGCAGCGCATCACTGCCGAGTTCGGCGAGGGTCCCGTCGACGTTTTCGAGGTCACGCGCGGCGTGGTGCCCATCAACCCTCGGTCGCTCGGCTTCGACGCGGACTCGGGTGAAGTGCTCCTCGGGGACGGCGGGCGCGTGCTCGCTGCGGACGCCGAGACCGGCGGGGTCCGCCTCGTCAGTGACTTCTCCGAGCGGCTGGTGAATGTCCAGGCCGTGCTGCGGCACCGGGGAACGCTCTACGTGGTCGGTGTCGCGGACACGGGCGACATCGAGCTGCTTCGGGACACGGGGAGCGGCCCGACCTTCGTCCAGACCCTCGAGCCGGGCTTCGCCCCCATCACCCTCGACGCGCGGCCAGGAGAGCTGATCGTCGGGCCGAGCGGGGACGCGCTGCTCTTCATCGACGACACCTCCTTCGAGGTGCGGTCCGTCGCGCTGGAGCGCCGGCTCTGCAATGCCGTCTATCTGCCGGCCTCGGACGAGGTCCTGGTCTGTCCGGGCGTCGGTGTCGACGCGCCAGGGTACGAGCTCATCGACGGCGAAACGCTCGCGCGTCGGGCACCCGGGGGCCTCGGCGAAGACATCCGCTTCGCGATCGAGCTGCGCTACGACGCGCGCGCCGGGCGGCCGCTCGCTCGCAGCCAGCTCGGCGAACTCTACGAGCTCGACATCGTCGAGAACACCGCGAGGGTCGTCGCGGCCATTCCCCCGGTGCAGGCCATGACGGTACGGCCCACCGACGGGCTCGTGCTCGCCGTTCCGCGCACCACCGTGACGACGGATGTGGCCCTCCTCAGCGTGGACCGCGACCGGGGCGTGAGCGAGCTGATCCCCCTGGCCACCGTGGGGACAGGCGACCCCCTCACCAACGTGATCGCGGTCGCGGCTTCCGGAGCCGACGTCTTTCTGAGCGACGGTTCCCGTGGTCTCCAGCTCGCCCTCGGGGAAGGTGGGGGCGCCCGGCGCACCGTCGCCGCGAGCGGCACGGGCACCTGGACGTCCATGGCCTTCGACCCCGCGGGGCGGGACCTCTTCGTCTCCCTCCTCGACGGATCGATCCTCCGCTACAGCCTCGCGACGGACGACATCACGACCCTTCGCTCGGCGAGCGGGTTCCGGGCGACCTACGATCTCACGGTCGGCGGGGGCTTCGTCGTCGACGTCGGCAGCAACCGGGACACGGTGGCGGTCCGCTCGCTCGACGCGCTCGAGAGCTCCGGGGCCCTCGCGGAAATCGAGCATCCAGAGGACGTCACGCTCACCCTCGAGGCCGTCGCCATCGACGAGGCGAGCGACGAAGCGGTCGTCGCCGTGCGGGACACCTTCCTGGATCGGCTGCCGGAGATCCGCCTCACGCGGCTCGGGTTGCGAGGCGCCGAGGAGCGCCCGGTGCCCCTCTTCCGCACGGACCGCGTGGCGGTCCTCGGCCGCTTCGCCGAGGTGGACGTGGCGGTGAGCGGGGGGACGGCCTTCCTCGGCATGGGCACGACCCTCTGGGCCATCGAGCTCGCGACGGGCGCGCTCCGATGGGAGGTGACCTTGCCCGGGAGCATTCAGGAGGTGGCGGCGCCGGGGGAGGACGACGTGGGCTACGCCGTGACGACCGCGGCCCCGGGCCTCCTCGCCTTCGATGGCCAGACCGGCGAGCACGCCTTCGTCGCGCGCTGAGCTGACGAAGACCGCCTTGCGGCGTTCTTCATCGGCCGCTCAGGGCGCGGCGTTTTCTTCCGCTTCGGCGGCCGCGGCTTCGGCCGCTCGGGCTTCCGCCTCCGCCGCCTCGACCGCGGCGGCGTGGTCCGCCTGCGCCTGCTGGTAGGCGCGGAGCACCGTGGGGCTCGTCTGGAGCGAGTCGAGCTGCATGTCCGGCTGGCGCTCGAAGGCCTGGCGGAAGGCCGCGACGGCGAGGTCCTCGCGGCCGAGGGCGACGTAGGCCGCTCCGAGCTGCCGCTGCACGGTGACGATCTGATTGCCCGTGAGCTGCATGGAGCCGAGCAGGCGGTTGCCGAGGGCCACGGCTTCGGTGAAGCGGCCCCGACGCACGTGCTCCTCGAGGTCCGGGAGCTCGGCCTCGATGCTCGCCTGAAGCTCGCGCACCTCGCCGGCCCGCGGCTCGACGCCGGAGGCCGCCGCGATGGCTTCGCGCCCCTCCTCCGTGAGCGTCAGCGTCGCCAGGGGCACCAGCACGATCTGCCCGCGCGTCAGGCGCATGGTGCGGAGGTTGTTGAAGCGCCGCACGCGCCGCGCGTCCTCCCGGCTCCCGCCCGGGTAGTACTGGGCGGCGACGCGGACGACGTTCTGGCTCTGCGTCGTCACGTGCCGGAGCGGGTAGGGCACGAGGAGCTCCGCGCCCTCGTCCGGCTGCTCCTGCGATTTCCCGCCGTTGGCCTCGGTGATCGCGAAGGCGCGGCGGGCGTCGCCGTAGAAGCGCCGCGCGAGATCGATCCACGACTCCCCGGCCTGGACCTGGTGGTAGGTCACGAAGGGGATCGTCAGGCGCTGGCCGACGCGGATGGGGGCGCCGCCCTGGGCCGTCAGGCCGTTCTCGGCCACGAGCACGGTCTCCCGGCGCGGGTCGCCGTAGTAGCTCTGGGCGATGGACGCGAGGGTCTCGCCCTCGCGCACCACGTGCGTGAAGGTGCCGGCGTTGGGCTGCGCGGAGGCGGTGCCCGCGAGCATGAGCACGAGGGCGGGCGCGAGCCGGAGGGCCCTCACTCCGTGGCCTCCGCGTCCTCGTCCGCCTCGTCGGCGTCATCCTCGGCGCCCAGGGGCACGAGGGGCTCGAGCTGCTCGTCGATGAAGAGCGTCGTGCCCGTCTGCACGCGAATCTCGAGCTGCTTCTCCCGGAAGTAGGGGTTCGCGAGCTTCACGAAGTGGCGCCCGGGGGAGAGCGCGATGCGCTGCGCCGTCGGCGTGGTCACGACCTTCTGACCGTCGATGTACACGTCGGCCCAGGGCTCGACGACGACGCGCACGTAGCCCGCGCGCGCCGGCAGCACGGGCTGGCCCGCCTCGGCCGCGAAGTCCTCGGGGTTGCCGGCGAGGCGCCCGCTCGCCGCCTGGATCGCGCCGCCGCTCCCGAGCACGCCCATGAAGAGCGCGCCCTGGACGATGGCCGTGTGCCGCAGCAGGCGCCGGTCCCGGACGCCGCGCCGGGCGTGCCGCGGGGCGCCGGCCTTGAGCAGCTCGTCGGCCTCGCGATCGAGGAGCACGCCCACGTCGCGGAGGTACATGACCATGCGCGCCGAGTAGTTCATGGGCACGCGCGGGGCGAGGAACTCGGTGAGGTCGTCGATGAGCGCCTGCGTGGTCGGGTACCGGTTCGCCGGCATCTTCTCCATGCAGCGGCCGAGGATGCGCTCGAGCGTGCGCGGCACGCGCGGGTTCACCTTCCGCGCGGGCACGTAGCGGTCGAGACGGATCTTCTGCATCACCGTCCGCGCCTCGTCCTCGATGAAGGGCTTCTTCCCCGTGACCATCTGGTAGAGGACGATGCCGACGCTGAAGAGGTCCGAGCGGAAGTCGAGCTTGTCGCCGAGGATCTGCTCGGGGCTCATGTAGCTCGGCGTGCCGAGGCCCGTGCCCGTTTCGGTGAGGTCCGAGAGCTTGTCGTCCCGGGCGATCCCGAAGTCCATGAGCTTCACTTCGCCCTGCTTCGAGATCATGATGTTCGCCGGCTTGATGTCCCGGTGAATCACCCCGCGGAAGTGGGCGTAGTCGAGGGCGCGGCAGACCTGGAGGGCGATGATCGTCGCGACCTCCGGCGGGAGCACGGGCGTCGCATCCAGGAGGTCGTAGAGGTCGATGCCCTCGACGAACTCCATGATGATGTACATCGAGCGGCCGTCCTTCACGAAGTCGACGACGTGCAGGATGTTCTCGTGCTGGAGCGCGGCCATGAAGTGGGCCTCGCGCTCGAAGCGCTTCGCGAACTGGCTGTCCATGGCGATCGAAGGCTTCAGCGCCTTGATCGCCACGGTGCGGCCGAGCGGCTCCTGGACGGCCTTGTAGACCACGGCCATCCCACCGCTGCCGATCTCGCCGATCACGCGGCAGTTCGCGATCCGGTCGCTCATGGTCCCGGCGACCCTACGCGCACCGTTTCGCCGGGTCAATGCCGAGGTCTTGTCGAAATTGCCGGAATCGTTGACTGATTCGTGTTCTAGCGAGCGGCCTCGGCCGCCGTTTGACCCGGAGGGGCGCGCGCGGGGAGGCTAGCCCCATGGAGCCCACGGCGGGCGTCGGCGAGGACGAGGCGCTGCGCGCCGGCTGTGCCGCGGGGGAGACCTGGGCCTTCGACGCCCTCGCCACGCGCTACGGGCGCCTCCTCTCCCTCGTCGGCGCGCGGGTGCTCGACGAGATCCGCGGCGGGCCCTTCGACCTCCGGGAGCTCGCGTCGGTGCGCGCTCGGGCGGAGCGGCGCCTCGAGGACCGGGAGATCTACGCGCGCTGGCGGGGCCGGAGCCTGGCGCCCCTCGTGGCGGCCCTCGCGCGCCAGGAGGCGGAGAGCTACGCGGCGAACGAGACGCCCATCGCCGCGGCGCCCCCCTTCTTTCCGGTGCCGACGGTGGTCAGCGAGGACCCCGGCGCGCTCCGGCAGAGCCTCGCGCGCCTCGAGCCCATCGGCGCGCTCCTGGTGCGCCTTCGGCTACGCGGGCTCGACCTCGCCGCGGTCGCGCGGCCCGCGGCGCGGCCCGCGGACGCGGTGGTGGCCGATCTGCGCCGCATCGCCGAGCGCTTCGCGGCGCTCGACGTGCCCGTCGCCGGCGCCGAGGCCATCTGGCGCGTGCTCCTGAGCGTGGCGTCCATCGAGGAGCGCGTGGCGGTCGCGCTGCGCACGGTCGGGGACGCGACCTTCCGGGAGGACCGGCGGCGCCTCCGCGGACGCTGGCGCGCGCTCGCCTCCGCGGAGCTCGGCCAGCGGCGGCCCGTGACGCCCGGTCCCCTGGCGACGGCCGAGGGCGTGGCGACCTTCGTCGACGGCGCCCCGGGCGCCTCGCGGACCTCGGGCCACCTCGCGACCTGCGTGCGCTGCGCCGACGACGTCGCGCGCCTGGTCCTCGACATGCGTGCCGCGGAAGCGCTGGGGGCGACGCGCGAGCTGCCCGAGCCCCTCGCGCTGGCGGCGGTGAGCGTGGCGACGGGGCGGCCGCGGGCGGCCATGGCGCTCGCCACGGACTCGGAGCCCGGATCGCTCGGGGAGGCGCTCCTTCGCCTGGCAATGGTCGGCGAGGCGCTCACCGGTCCCGAGGCGCCGGCCCCGACCGCGCGGGAGCGCTCCGGCGTGCTCGAGGCGCCGCCGATCCCGAGCGACGAGGAGGCGCCGCTCTACGCCCTCGAGGCGCTGGTCGCCGGGGACGCGCGGACGGCGGCGCGGGCCATCGACGACCACGCCGCGAAGGGCACGGTCGGGCGCCGGCTTCGGCTCCTCGCGGCGGCGAGCGGCGACGACGTGGCCCTGGCGCAGCGGCTCGCGACGGAGATCCTCGCCGCGCCGAGCCCGGACCCCGGCCTCGCCCTCGACGCCCGCGCGGTGAAGGCGCTCCCGCCGGACGAGGCGCTCCCGCCGGAGATGCTCGCGGTGCGTCTCCGCCACGCGCTCCCGGACGCCGTCCGCTTCACCATCGCGCGCAGCTGAGAGGGACCATGCTGACCGAGGAGCAGAAGCGCGTGGGAGCCGCCGTCCTCCGCGTGCTCCGCCGGCGCGTCGGCGAGTGGCGCCGGGAGCGGAGCGGGGACCGGGTCGCCGACCTCGCCGAGCTCCTCCGCTCGGTGAAGGCCATGGTCGGCCGCGCCCCCCCGGTCGAGGCACGGGCGGAGCGCGTCCGGAGCTTCTGGGGCTGGGGCTACGAGGGCGAGGGGCCCGACCCGCTCGCCGTCGAGGTGCTCCTCGAATACGCGGCCGAACGCTTCGGGCTCGACGGCTTCCCGGAGATCGCGCCGCCGCGCCTCGAGGACATCGCGCTCCGTCCGCCGCGCTTCGCGCTCCCGCCGGAGCTCGCGGGCTTCTGCACGGACGATGCGCTGGAGCGCGTCTCCCACAGCTACGGCAAGGCCTTCCGGGACATCGTGCGCGCGCTCCACTGCCGCTACGAGAACCCGACCGACTACGTCGCCACCCCGGAGACCGAGGCGCAGGTCCAGGCGCTGCTGCGCTTCTGCGAGGCCGAAGGCGTCGCGATGAGCGTCTACGGCGGCGGCACGAGCGTCGTCGGCGGCGTGAACCCGACGACGTCCGCGCGCTACCGCGGCACGCTCACGGTGGATATGCGCCGCTTCGACCGGCTCCTCGAGGTCGACCCGGTCTCGCGCGCGGTGCGGGCCCAGGCCGGCATCCTCGGGCCGGCGCTGGAGGAGGCGCTGAAGCCCCACGGGCTGAGCCCCCGCTTCTATCCGCAGAGCTTCGAGTTCTCGACGCTCGGCGGGTGGATCGCCACCCGGGCCGGCGGCCATTTCTGCACGCTCTACACGCACATCGACGACATCCTCGAGGCCGTACGGGTCGTGACGCCGGCCGGGGTCCACGAGACGCGGCGGCTCCCGGCGTCCGGCGCGGGCATCAGCCAGGAGCGGCTCTGGCTGGGCTCCGAGGGGACGCTCGGCGTCATCACCGAGGCGTGGATCCGCGTGCACGCCCGTCCGCGCCATCGCGCGAGCACGGCGGTGAAGTTCGCGACCTTCGCGGCGGGCGCAGCGGCGGTGCGGGAGCTCGCGCAGAGCAAGCTCTACCCGGCGAACTGCCGCCTCGTGGATCTCCTCGAGGCGACCATGATGGGGCTGGGCGACGGGAAGCACGCCATGCTCCTCCTCGGCTTCGAGTCCGAGAGCCACGCGCAGGCCGACGCGCTCGAGCGGGCCATGGCCATCTGCCGCGCCCACGGCGGCCGGCCCTCGCGCGCGAAGATCACCGAGGCCGGGGTCGGGGCGCGGAGCGGCTCGGCGGGGAGCTGGCGGAACAACTTCCTCAAGGCGCCCTATCTCCGCGACATCCTCGCGCGGAAGGGACTCGTCACGGAGACCTTCGAGACCGCCGTGCCCTGGGAGCGCTTCGAGCGTCTCCACGGCGAGATCCTCGCGGCGGCGGAGCGGGCCTTCGACGCGCATTGCGCGGGCCGCGGGCTGATCACCTGCCGCTTCACGCACGTCTATCCGGACGGCCCGGCGCCCTACTACTCCGTGGTGGCCTGGGCGCCGGAGGGGCGTCAGCTCGAGACCTGGGACGCCATCAAGGCGAGCGTCTCGGACGCGATCCTCGCGCACGGCGGGACCATCACGCACCACCACGCCGTGGGGCGCGATCACCGGCCCTGGTACGAACGCGAGCGCGGCGAGCTCATGGGCCAGATGCTGCGCGGGTTGAAGACGACCCTCGACCCGGCGTGGGTGCTGAACCCGGGCGTGCTCCTCGAGGTGCCCGAGACCGAGGGGACCTAGATGCGGCGGCGGTCGTGAATGCTCCCGCGCCGCGCCGCAACGGGTGAGGTGCGGGTTGGCGGATCCACGATGCGCGGCGAGAGCCGCGGAAGGCACGGCATGAACGACGGAAGGGAAGCAGGCCTACGGTGGCTGGGACTCGGGCTCGCGCTCGTCATGCTGGGCGTGACGGTGCCCGCGGAGGCGTCCGGCGACCTCGAGGCGCGGACGCTCCAGACCAGCCGCATCGTCCGGGCGCAGCTCGCCGACGCGCGCTTCGCGGGACGCACGGAGACCGCGCGCTGCCTCGACGGAACGCTGACCCAGCTCCACGCCTTCCTCCTCCAGGTGCGGCGCCCGCCGGCGTCCGACGCCGCGCTGCGGAACCGCCAGGCCGTGCTCGGCAGCCGCCTCGCCGAGCTCCGGCGCCGAGCCCGCAGCTGCCTGGGTCCGGTCGTACCGGACGGCACCACGGTGGAGGTCATCCTCTCGCCCGAGGTTGCTGCGCTCGACCGCTGAGCGGTGCGTTCGAGGTCCCGGGCGCCCGGCCGCCCGCCCTTTCAAGCGTCGGCAGGAAGCTCGACGCGGAGCTCGGTGCTCGCCTCGCCCTCCCCCGGGTGGCAGCTGACGCGGCCGCCGAGGAGCCCGACGTAGCGCTGCACCAGCGCGAGACCGATGCCGTCGCCGCTCGTCGGATGGAGGCGCTGGAAGAGCGCGAAGACGCGCCCGTGGCTTCCCTCCGGGAGGCCGACCCCGTTATCGACCACGCGGACCCGGGCCCAGCTCCCGTCGCGCTCGGAGGTGATGCGGACCCAGGGCTTCGGCTTCATGGGGTCTGCGAAGCGGACGGCGTTCGAGAGCAGGT
>JBCDGX010000020.1:0-19074 GCA_038750805.1 Myxococcota bacterium | reverse complement strand
TCGGCGTGCACCCCGTGCACCGCGCCGCTCCGCGCGAGCTGGGCCACCCGCGCGCTCGCCCGGAGCGCCTTGGTCGGCCGGCAGCCGACGTTCAGGCAGGTGCCCCCGATGCGCGCGGCCTCGACCATGGCGACGCGCTCGCCGCGGCCCGTCAGCGCGCGGGCGATGGTCGGGCCCGCCTGTCCCGCCCCCAGGATCACCGTGTCGTAGCTCTGCACGTCGCTCATCGCGTCCTCCCGCAGGCCCTGCCCGCGCATCGGTAGCCGAGAGGGCTCGTCCCCTCCCCACGTTACGCCCGGCCGCGTCGCGCCTCTCGTCCGGTCCGAAAGGCAGCGGCGAGAAGGTCCTGGAGTTCCTGCGCCCGCGCCTCACCTGAGCGTGGCCGCGTCAGCTGGCCAGGGGGCGTGGTACCCGTGAACCGTGAGCACGTCCCCTCCTCGCCGGCGCAGGTCCTCTCCGGTCCGGCGCGGGTCCCCGCGGAGGTGGACGCTGGTCTCCGTGATCGTGCTCTGGCCTTTGCTGGCCACGGCCGCGCGTCCCTCGCTCCCCCCCATCGATCCCTGGCTCGAGCCGGCGAAGCGCGCCGCCGGCCGACCGATCGCGCCCCCGCCCGGGGCGCGGGGCATGCAGGTCGAGGCACGCGCGCTCGGGGATCGGCGCTACCTGGAGGTTCTGCTGGGCACCGCGCCGGGGGACCGGGCGCTCCCCATGGTGGTCTTCCTGCACGGCCGCGGGGACGGGCCACGGATCCCGACCGGCGACTACCGCGAGGGCGAGCCCGTGCGGCTCATCCTGCCCTATGCGCCGACGCCGCTCGGAGACGGGTTCAGCTGGTTCGGGGTGAGCATCCTGGAGGGCCGGGACGCCGCGCTCGCCGAGGCCCTCGCCGACGCCAAGGGCGAGCTCGTCGCCTTCCTCGAGGCGCTGAGGGCCAGGCATGCGACGCGCGGGCTCCCCATCCTCACGGGCTTCAGCCAGGGCGGCATGCTGACCCTGGCGCTCGCCCTCGAGGGGCGCGGGCGCATCGCCGAGGCCGTCCCCATGGCCGCGTGGATCCCCGACGGAGCCCTCGCCGGAGGACCGGCCGTGCGCATCCGCGGGCTTCACGGCGAGGCGGACGAGGTCGTGGGCTTCGCGCCGGCGCGGGCGCTTTACGGGCGGCTCCGCGCGCGCGGCGTGGACGCGCGCCTCGAGAGCTTCCCGGACGTCCCGCACCGCATGAGCGAGGCGATGAAGGCGCGGCACACGGCGCTCCTCGTCGACGCGCTCGGGCGCCTTCCCTGAGCGGCCCGCGCGGAGGCTACTCGGCGGGCTCGGCGCCCTTCGGAGGCGCGACGAAGGGGTAGAGGTGCTGCCCGAGGAAGCTCGAGGGCAGGGGCTTGCCGACCACCCCGTAGTTCTCGGGCCACTGGTCCGGCCCCACGTCCACGTAGGTGCCGAAGAGCCGGTCGAGGAACGAGAGGTTCGCCGCGTAGTTCCGGTCGATGGCCGCGGCGTCCGCCGAGTGATGCCAGTGGTGGAAATGGGGCGTGACGAAGAGGTGCCGGAGCGGCCCGAAGCTCAGCCCCACGTTGGAGTGGATGAACACGCCCTGGATGCCGACCCACACGACGTAGGCCCCCGTGGCCGCCTCGCTGAAGCCGAGCAGGAAGAGCGGCAGGATGATCGTCGAGCGCGTGAAGAGCACCTCGAGGAAGTGGATCCGCGACCCCGAGAGCCAATCCATCTCCGCCGGGCAGTGATGCACCGCGTGGAAGGCCCAGAGCCGCGGGTGCTCGTGCATGAGCCGATGCCCCGCGTACTGCACGAGGTCCGCGACGAGCATCACCTCGATGAACTGGAGCCAGACCGGCTGGCTCCGCACGAGCGCCTGGAAGCCGTCGTGCACGGCCCAGCCGAAGAGCCCTTCGCTGAAGAACGTCGTGACCAGGAGGATCACGCTGATCAGCAGGTGGTTCACCGCGTAGTAGACGAGGTCGAGGCGCCACTCGCTCCGCAAGATCTTCTGCTCGCGCCGGTGCGGGAAGAGGCGCTCGATGAAGACGAAGGCGACGGTGTTCGCGAAGAGCGCGAGCACGAGCCAGTCGAGGCCGAAGGACACCACCGGCGAGTCGAAATCGTCCACGGTGACGCTCGCGCCACCCATCCACTGCGCCACGAGGAGCAGCAGGAGCCCCGTGCCGCCGAGGCGCCGCGCGCCGCGGAAGAACGCGAGGGTCCCGAGCACGACGCCGAGCGCCATGCCGCCGCGCAGCATCCAGCGGAGCGTCTCGACGTCGTAGACCGCCCGGAGGCGCGGCGTCGTCAGCCAGGCCGGGAAGTGGAAGCAGAGCACCGAGAGCACGGCGAGGGCGCCGAGGAAGACCGCGACGCTGCCGAGCACGCGGCCCCGGGGGCGTTGGGCGTGGGGGGCCGGGCGGGGTTCGGGTTCGGCGGCCATCCAGGGGTTTTACGGTCGAAATCGCCGGAAGTCTCCCTCGGGGCGCCTTCGCGGGGCGCGGGCCGGCCGGCGCGGCGCCCTCGTGCTATGGGCGTGCCGCGATGAACGCGGCCGCGCCGAACGACGCCCCGACCTCGCCGGAGAAGGCGGGCTCCGGCCTCCGCTCCGTGCTCGAGGGGCATCGGGTGGTGGTCACCGTCGGGAGCGGCGGCGTCGGCAAGACGACGACGGCGGCAGCGCTAGGCGTGCGCGCGGCCGCCGAGGGCCGGCGCGTGCTGGTGCTGACCATCGATCCGGCGCGGCGCCTCGCCAACAGCCTCGGCCTCGACCGCATCGCGGCGGACGAGCAGGTCGTGGGCGAGGAGATCTTCCGGGCCCACGGCCTCGAGCTCCGAGGACGCCTCTCGGCGATGATGCTCGACACGCGGCGCACCTTCGACGAGCTCGTCCGGAAGACGGCCTCGAGCCCCGACGCCGCGGCGCGCATCTTGAACAACGAGATCTACGGCTACGTGGCCGGCTCCCTCGCGGGCACGAGCGAGTACATGGCGATGGAGAAGCTCCACGCCGTGAAGGACGACGATCGCTACGACCTGATCGTCCTCGACACGCCGCCGACCTCGAACGCCCTCGACTTCCTCGACGCGCCGGAGCGGATGATCGCGGCCATCGACAGCCCGGCCATGCGCTGGTTCATCGAGGCCTTCCAGGGGGGCGGCCGCGGCTTCCTCTCGGACCTGGTCGCCAAGGGCACGAACCTGGTGCTGAAGGGGCTGAGCCGCTTCACCGGCGCGGGCTTCCTCGAACAGGTCGCCGAGTTCGTGACCGGGATGAACGAGCTCTTCGGCGGCTTCCAGGCGCGGGCCGAGGAGGTCGCGCGGGACCTTCGGAGCGACGAGGTGGCCTTCGTCATCGTGACGAGCCCGGCGCCCATGGCCATCCGCGAAGCGATCTTCTTCGGGGAGAAGCTCGGCGACTACGGCATGCGCCGGGATGGCGTCGTCGTGAACGGGGTGCACACGCTCTTCCCCGAGCCGAGCGTGAGCGCCGAGGTGCAGCGCGCCCAGCTCGAGGCCGCGCTCCGCGAGACCGGCGACGACGCCGACGCTCGGGACCTGCACGAGCGCATGGGGCGGGCCCTCGAGGACGAGCGCATGCGGGCCGTCGCGGATCGCATCGAGACGGATCGCCTCAGGAACCGGCTGCCCAAGACCGTACCCTTCGTCGAGGTGCCGGCTTTCGAAGAGGACGTGCACGACGTGGCCGCGCTCGCGCGGGTGGCGTCGTACCTGCTCGGCGAGGCCAGCCTCGACGCGGATCTGCAGGCGCTCCTCGGGGGCGCGGCACACGAGGAGGGAGTGGCATGAGCGAGACCGTCGCCGTCGTCCTGGCCGCCGGAAAGGGCACGCGCATGAAGAGCGCGACGCCCAAGGTGCTCCATCGCATCGCCGGTCGCACGATGATCGAGTGGGCCGTGGACGCGGTGCTCGAGGCCGGCGCGACGCGCGCCGTCGTCGTCGTCGGTCATGCCCGCGAGGAGGTCGAGGCCGTGGTGAGCGCGCGCTACGGCGACCGCGTCGCCTTCGCGCTCCAGGACGACCCGCGCGGTACGGGCCACGCCGTGCGCTGCGCCGTGGAGGCGAGCGAGGCGAGGCTCGGCGCCTTCGACGGGCCTGTGCTGATCACCATGGGCGATTGCCCCTGCGTTCGGCCGGAGACGCTGCGCGCGCTGCTCGAGGCGACGGGGGAGCGGCCCTTCGGGATGATGTCCTCGCGCCTCGACGACCCGCGGGGCTACGGCCGGCTCATCCGCAACGACGCCGGCGACGTGGTCGCCATCCGCGAGGACAAGGACTGCTCGGCCACCGAGGCGGCCGTCCGGGACGTGAACCCGGGGCTCTACGTGGTGCGCGGGGATTTCCTCCGGAAGGCGCTGGCCGAGCTCCGCGACGACAATGCCCAGGGCGAGCTCTACCTGACGGATCTCGCGGCGACGGCCGCGGAGGCGGATCGCGTCGTGGACGTGCCCGGGGACCTCGGCGAGCTCCTCGGCGTGAACGATCGCGAGCAGCTCGCGACGGTGACGGCGGTGCTCCGCGAGCGCATCACCCGGGCGCTCGCCCGGGGCGGCGTGGGCATCGTCGACCCGGCCACGACCTACGTGGAGGTCGACTGCGAGGTGGCGCCGGACGCGCGGCTGGAGCCGGGCGTGCATCTGCGCGGGCGCTGCCGGGTGGCGGCGGGCGCGCACGTCGACGTGGGCTGCGTGCTCGAGAACGTCGAGGTCGAGGCCGGCGCGTACCTGAAGCCCTACACGGTGGCGACGGAGAGCCGCATCGGCCCGGAGGCGAAGGTCGGCCCCTTCGCGCACCTCCGCCCGGGGAGCGAGCTCGGCCCCAAGGTGAAGGTCGGGAACTTCTGCGAGACGAAGAAGACCCGCATCGGCGAGGGCTCGAGCATCGGTCACCTGGCCTACGTCGGCGACGGGGAGATCGGGGCGGGCGTGAACGTCGGCGCCGGGGTGATCTTCTGCAACTACGACGGCTACCGGAAGCACGTCACGACCCTCGAGGACGGCTCCTTCATCGGCAGCGACTCCCAGCTCGTGGCCCCGGTGACCGTCGGCGCCGGCGCCTACGTGGCGAGCGGCTCGACCATCACCCGGGACGTCCCGCCGGACGGCCTGGCCGTGGCGCGCGCTAAGCAGGCGAACAAGGAAGGCTATGCGTCCCGGCTGAGGGCGCGGCTGAAGCCGAAGGACTGATTTTCAGCGCGGCGCAGCGGGAATGGTGCACGAGGCCGCGTGCGTCGACGGTGTGATGCACCGACGGGTACCGCTTCTAATGGCGCTCGGGGCCTGCCAGGCGGTCCCCGCACCACTTCCCGTCGCCGCGGTGATGGGCACGGCACCGACGCCGGACGCATCTACCGCATCCGTTGCGCGGTACGGACGCCTCGCCCTTCCGCGCTGTCGGCCGGACACCCCCGACCCCGACCCCTCCCCCGACGCGCTCGCGCTCCTCGATGCAGCCGACGCCGCACTCGCGACGGGCGACCGGGCGGCCTTCGCGCGACACATGGAGCACGCGGCGGGTCTCGGGGCAGCGCGCGGGCATACGGCGCTGGCGGCCGTCCTCCGCCGCCAGAACCGCTTCGTGGAGGCGCGGGCCCATCTGCGCTCAGCCCTCCGCGCGGCGCCCTGCCATCACCCGGCCCGGATCGAGCTCGCACGACTCCATCGAAGCGGTTGGGGTGTCCCCGTTGACGCAATCGCCGCCGCAACGCTACTCCGCGAGGTCACGAGGAGGGCCGGACCGGGAAGCGCCGCCGAGGTCCAGGCGCTCGTGCTCCTCGCAGAGCTGGCGCTCTACGGCGAAGTGCAGGGAGGTCTCTCCGCCGCCCGCACCTGGCTCGCCCGCGCGGCGCCCCGAGACGAGGGGGCGCGGGAGCTCCTGGCCCAGCTCCCAGACGACGCAAGCGTCTGGGAGCAGAGGCCGATCGAGGCGCCTCGCCCGTACCCGCTCGTCGCGACGCTACGGCACTTGCCCGAGGGAGGCTGGGAGCGTCCCGTCTGGACGGTTCCTCCGGAGACGCCGCGCTTGAAGTCGGGCGTTCGGATCCGGCCCGAACGATGGTCGACGACGAGCCGGATCGCGGTGGGCGTGCCCGGCGACGAACGCCTCTCGGGCGGTCCGCCCGGTGTCGAGGACGCCACGAGCAGCCTGGAGATCTACCGATGCCGGCGGAATCGCGACTGTCTCCGCTTCCTGACAGTGCACACGAACCACGCCGCGTGTCACTTCGGCGGCGAGGTCGTACGGCACGAATCCGGCGAAGTGGTGGCCGTCCAGACCAGCGGCCCGAACATCGTGAGTGTCGACGCGGCCACGGGCGACCCATCGGACCTTCGCTGTCAGATTCGCGTTCGCCTCGGGGAACACGCGGAGATCATGGAGGACTGGCCTCCGGGCTGTGCCCGCGTGCGCTGCTTCGAGCGCGGCGATCCCCGGCGCCGGGTGTTCGCGAGACGGCCGTTCGCGCCAGGCTACCTTCAGGCTACGGCCACACTGGCCCAGCGCCTCATCGAACCAGAGATCCGTACCCGGCCAGCGTGGTCAGTGAGTGTCCCGGGCCGAGTGCGCCCCGGGCGCTGGGTCTCGAGACACCGGATCGACGTCATTGGTGGACCGGCGATCGACGTGACGGACAGCGTGAACATCGCGAGGGACGGCTCGGCGTCGGTGGAGAACCGGACCTACGACGATTACGGCTGCTACTTCGACGGGAGCGCATCCCGAAACGATGCCGGGGACCTGCTCGTGACGGCCAGCGGGCCTTCGCTCCTCTGGGTCCACGAGGCCGAGGACTTCGCCGAGGGACCGCCATGCACCCTCCGGCTCGAGCGTGCCGGACGGGAGCTCCGCTTGACGAACGCCTGGCCCCTGGATTGTGAGAAGAACGCCTGCGGCGAGCACGCCGATCTCCTTGGGCTGCGCTTCCGCCGCGCGCGCTAGTTCGTCGCGAGGATGCGCTGCACGCCGGCGCGCGAGTGGTCGAGCACCGCGTCGCGCGCGACGCCGCCGCCGAGGCAGGCGAGGAAGAGGGCCTGGCCGTCGACGCCGAGGGGGCGGATGGCGACGTCGCCGCCGCGGAGGAGCGGCGGGAGGCGCATGCCGAGGGGGGCGCGCTGGGCGAGGGGGGCGTAGGCGCCAAGCTCCTCGCAGATGCCCGCGTTGCCCGCCTGCGCGATGACCATGCCGGCGTCGTCGGTCACGACGAGGGCCTCGAGGCGCGCCTGGTCGCGGCAGGCCTCGAGCTGGTAGCGGAGCGCGACGGCGCGGTCGGGGCTGCGGCGGGTGCGACGGTCGGGAAGGAGCCAGCTCATCGGTCGATGTCCTCGGGCCCGGCGTGTACGCCGGGGTGGGTTCATGTAGGACAAGCAAGGTAGTGCGCGGGGCTCCGGTGAAGCCAAAAAGCGGCGTAGGCTGGGGGCGATGCACCGCGCCGGGATCGCTTGGATCGCTCTGACGATGGCCGTGGCCGCGGCATGCGGGCCCCGCGGAGAGGCGGAGCCGGAGCCGGCGGCGACATCGGAAGCGACGACGGAGTCGGAGACGGGCGCGGAAACGGAGCCGGCCGCGGAAACGGAGACGGGCTCGGAGACGGAGACGGGCTCGGAAACGGAATCGGGCGCGGAAACGGAATCGGGCGCGGAAACGGAATCGGGCAACGCCACCCTTCGCGCCATCGCCGGGCCTCACGTCCGCGTCCTCGGCACGGTCCAGGACGGCGGCCTCCCCCACGTCGCCTGCACGTGCTCCCGCTGCGACGCCGCGCGTGCCCCTGGGGTCTCGCCGCGGCACGTGGCCTCGCTGGCCATCGTCCTGCGAGACGCCGTCCACATCATCGACGCGACCCCGGACTTCCGGGCGCAACTCGACCGCCTCGCGGACGTGCGAAGGGCGCCGGCCGGGCGCGTCGATCGCGCGCCCCTCGATGGCATCCTGCTCACGCACGCGCACCTCGGTCACTACACGGGCCTGGCCTTCCTGGGCTTCGAGGCCGTCCACGCGGAGGGCATCCCGGTCTGGGCCACCCCCGCCATGAACGCGCTGCTCCGCGCCAACGTGCCCTTCTCCGAGCTCGTCCGGCGCGAGGAGATCGTGCTCCGCGACGCGCCGCCCGGCGCGCGCATCGATCTCGGCGAGGGCGTGAGCGTCACGCCGGTGCAGGTGCCGCACCGCGACGAAAACGCCGACACCGTCGCTTTCCGCATCACGGGGCCGAACGCCTCCGTGCTCTACGCGCCGGACACGGACAACTGGGAGGCCTGGGATCCGCCCGTCGAGCAGTGGCTCCGCCAGGTGGACGTGGCCCTCCTCGACGGCACCTTCTTCTCCGGCGACGAGCTGCCGGGACGCGCCGTGTCCTCCATCGGGCACCCTCTGATCGCCCGCAGCCTCGAGCGCTTCGCGCCGCTCGCCGGCGACGTCCAGCTCGTCTTCACGCACCTCAACCATTCGAACCCGGCGCTCACGGCTGGGAGTCCGGCGCGTGCCCTCGTCGAGGAGGCGCGCATGGCCATCGCGGAGGAGGGCGCGACGTATGCGCTCTGACGCGAAGGCAGCCACACCGAGCGCGTGAACTCGACGCTCCGGCCCTAGCGTGACGGAGCGGCGGCTCCGACGACCGTGAGAGCTCGGGGGGACATCTCCTGGCCTTCCTGCAAGGCCCGGACGGCTTCGCCCCGAGTCGCCCACCACCGGGCCGCGTCTTCGTCGCTCCAGCGGCCGTGGTCGCGGCAGCCGATCAGGGCGGTCTCGAGCTCCTTCACCGAAGCGAATCGGGCCTCCGGGTCCTTCTCGAGACAGCGAAGAACGATGGCCTCGAAGTCCTCGGGCAAGGCCGAACCCAGCCGCTCCGACGGCGGCTCCGCCGTCGCGTGCAGATGCTGCGAACAGATCTCGATGATGCTGTCCCCCGTGAAGAGATCAGTCCCGGTGGCCAGATAGTAGGCCACGGCCCCCAGGGCATAGAGATCGCTCGCGGCACTCGACGCTTCGGCCTTCTTGATGACTTCGGGAGCCATGTAGAGGGGCGTTCCCACCAGCGCACCCTCCTGGGTGACTCCCGGGTCCTCGCCTCTGTCGATGCGATAGACCAAACCGAAGTCCAGGACTTTCAGGGCGTCCTGATCCATGCCCTGCTTGGTCAACATCAGGTTCGCCGGCTTGATGTCCCGATGGATGAGTCCCGCCTCATGCGCCTCCTCCAGCGCACCGCAAGCCTCGACGAGGATCTTGATGATCCTCGACACCGGCTGAGCGCCGTCTACGGTCACTACGTCCAATAGAGTGGCCCCCTTGAGGTGCTCCATCGCGTAATAGAACACCCCATCATCCGTACGGCCGTAGTCGAAGATCCGAATGGTATGAGGGTGCGTCAGCTCGGCCGTGAGCTGCACTTCGGTCTCGAAACGCGCCACGGCGGATTCGCTGGTGGCCGCGGCCGGCAGGAGCTTCACGGCCGTCGTGCGCCGCAGGAGACGGTGGTGAGCCAGATAGACCTCACCCATTCCGCCCTTCCCGATCCTCTTCTCCAGGACGTACTGCCCCAGCTCCTTGGCGTCCCTGACCTCACGGCGAAGACCGTAGATGACGTGGGAGGCAACGGCGATGACCAGCACATAGGCCAAACCGAGGAAGGACAGGCCCTCGAGCGCGGCGGGCTCCAGCGCCCCGAGCTGCTCCCGGGCCACGAGGGTGTACGTGAGGAGAGAGAGACTGCCCACCATCAACGTGCGCAGGACGGAGCTGGGGATGAGGGCCGAGCGCAACGCCAAAAGCAAGAGCACGCCGAAGAACGAATAGACGGTGCCATACCAGGTCGCACTACTGGGTTGGTACAGGTTGCCGACAAACGCGTACGCAAAGACGACGAAGACAGTCGTACCCAGCTCCACCCAACGTGCCTGACGAAGAGAGAGCCTCGCGTACTTCATGGCGAGCCACGCAGCCACGACGACCAACGTCTCGGCCCGGCGAACGAAGGTGAGCTCCGGCGGCGAGACCGGAAGCGTGCCCGGGTCCATCATCAAGGGCGCGACGACGTCACTCACGTAAGCGAACGCGTCGATGACGAGCAGGACCTGAAGAAGGAGCCGAACTCGATCTCTGAACTCTCTCGCCTCGAACTGATGGTGGGAGGTCTGCATCGGGGGCGGTCGCGACGCTGCCGCCGCCTTCAGTTGTCGAGCTGCTGGCGCCGGGCGATGGTCGCCTCGGCCTGGCGCATCATTTCGCGCGCGCCGCGCTCGATGAGCTGGTCCGCGACCCCGCGGCCGAGCGCGACGGCCTCGGCGATGCGCTCCTCCGGCGTCCGGCCCTCGAGGAACACGTCGCTCGACGCGGTGAGGAGCTTCTCGCCGTCGATGTCGCCGACGAGCCCTTGGAGCGAGAGCCGCGCGCCCCCGTCGAGGAGCCCGGCGTGGCCCGCAATGGGCACGCGGCAGCTCCCCTGGAGGGCCTTGAGGAAGGCCCGCTCGGCCTCGGTCACGACCCGCGTCGGTCCGTGCTCGAGGGGCGAGAGCAGCGCCTTCAGCTCCGGTCGATCGACGGCGCCTTCGAGGGCCAGCGTGCCCTGGCCGACGGCCGGGAGGCAGTGCTCGGTCGCCAGCACCTGGTGCTTCAGGTCCGCGAGGTAGCCGAGGCGCTTCAGCCCAGCGGCCGCGAGCACGATGGCGTCGAAACGGCCCTCCTCGAGGCGCCGGAGCCGCGTCTCGACGTTCCCGCGGAGCGTCCCGAAGGCGAGGTCTCCGCGCTGCGCCTTGAGCTGCGAGGCGCGGCGAAGCGAGGTCGTCCCGATCTTCGCGCCGGCCTCGAGGCTCATCAGATCGCTCCCGTCACGCGTGATCAGCACGTCGTGCGGGTCCTCGCGCTCCGGGAAGCAGAGCAGGTCCATGCCCGGCGCGAGCTCCTGGTCCCCGGGCACGTCCTTCAGCGAGTGCACGGCCACGTCCGCGTCGCCGCGCACGACGATCTCCTCGACGGCGGTGACGAAGAGCCCCTTGCCGCCGACGGCGTAGAGCGGCTTGTCGAGGACCTTGTCGCCCTTGGAGACGACGTGGACCTCGTCGACCTCGAGCCCCGGATGAAGCGCCTTCAGCTGCGACGCCACCCAGCGGGTCTGGGTGAGGGCGAGGTTGCTCTGACGCGTGGCGATGCGAAGACGCTGCACGGCGCTCGACATACCACGCCCGGCGTCCGGCGCCGCCCCACCGCCCGCGTCCGCTCGCCGCGCCGGGCCGCGTCGAGTCGTGCGCCCGGCTCCCAGCCCTGGTACACCCGTCGGCCATGCGCCTCCTTCCCTTCGCCGCCGCCGCCCTCACCCTCGCCGCGGCGTGCTCGAGCTCGACCTCGGAGCCCGAGCCCGAGCTTCCGTTCTCGCCGGCCGAGGGAACGTGGACGGTCACGTCCGCCGACACGACGCTCGAAGGGTGCGGAGGGCTCGGTGACCTCGGCATCGTCGACGGCTTCATCGGTGAGGGCACGACGCTCGCCCTGATGCTGGGCGAGACCGACGGCACGTTCACGCTCGCCCTGGACGGCGGCGCCGGCATCGAGCTCGATCCGCTGATGTGCAGCCAGCTCGCCAACCGCATGGACTACGTCTGCGACGAGGCGAACGTGACCCTCGATCTGGGCGCCCTCGTCGATGCCCTCCCGGAGGGCAACCCCCTCGCCGACCTGCTGAGCGGCGCGCTTCGCCTGGACATCGCCCTCGAGGTCGACGGCACCTTCACGAGCGAGACCATGGGCAGCGCGACGACGGCGATCACCGTGACCTGCAGCGGCGCGGCCTGCGCGCTCCTCTCCGTCGCGGGCATCGACTTTCCGTGCACGCTCATGGCCGACGCGCTCATCGAGGGGCCCACCGACACGCCGGCCCCCTGAGCCCGGCCCTTCCGCGGGCCGCCGGCCCTTAGGCCTTCGTCTTCTCGGGCGCGATGAAGCGTTCGGGCTCGAGGGACGGCCGCGACTGGTCCTCGCCGCCCCCCGTCGCACCGAAGAGGCGCTGCGCCGCGGCGACGAGGATCGGCCCCTCGCTCGTTCCGTTCGCGCCCTTGAGCTCGGTCATGGGCGCGTGCAGGAGCTTGTTCACCATCGCGCCGGCCATCTTGTCGAGGGCCTTCTTCTGCTTCGGCGTGAGGTCCCCGAGGCGCGGGAGCGTGCGCTCGATCTCCGCCTTCACGATGGCCTGGTAGCGCTGGCGCATGGCCACGATGGTCGGCGTGAGCTCGAGGGAGCGGCGCCAGGCCTCGAACTCGGCGACCTCGGTCTCGACGATGCGCTCGGCGGCCTCGGCGGCGCGCTTGCGCTGGGCGAGGTTCTCCTGGGCGACCTGCTGGAGATCGTCGACGTCGTAGAGGAAGACGTTCTCGAGGTCGCCGACGCGCGGGTCCACGTCCCGCGGCACGGCGATGTCGATGAGGAAGAGCGGCCGGCCGCGTCGGGCCTTGGCCACCCCGCGCATGAGCTCGGTGGTGAGCACGTAGCTCTGGGCGCTCGTCGAGGTGATGACGACGTCGGCGCGGTGCAGCTCGCTCAACAGCTCGACGTAGCTCGCCGCCCGGCCCCCGCACTCGGCGGCGACGCGCTCGGCCTTCTCGGGGCTCCGGTTGATGACCGTGAGCGCCGCGTCGTCGCCCGCAAGGGCCTTGGCCGCGGCCTCACCCATCTCGCCGGCGCCGTGAAGGATGACCCGACGCCCGCGAAGGTCACCGAAGATCTTCCGCGCGAGCGAGCTGGCCACGGAGCTGACGCTGACCGTGCCGGCGGCGATTTCGGTCTCGCTTCGCACGCGCTTGGCGACGGCGAAGGCGCGCGTGAAGGCCCGGCCGAGGAGCGTGCCCACGGTGCCGGCAGTGGTCGCAGCGTCGTAGGCCTCCTTGACCTGCCCGAGGATCTGCGGCTCGCCGACCACCAGCGAGTCCAGGCTCGCGGCGACCCGGAAGGTGTGGCGCACGGCGGCCTCGCCGCGGCGCGCGTACACGGCCCTGCCGATGGTGCCCGCGAACTCGCTGCCCTCGACGCGCTTCTCGAGGAAGACGCGGACCCGCTCGGCGGCCTCCTGGGTGTCGCTGGCGGTGCCGTAGATCTCGACACGATTGCAGGTCGAGACGATGACGCCGTCCGCGACGAGGCCATTGCCCACGAGCTGTCCAAGCTGCTCCGCGAGGCGCTCCGGATGGACCGTGAGCTGCTCCCGGAGCGCAAGCGGCGCCGTGTGGTGGGAGAGGCCGACGACGACGAGCTCGTCGCCCATCAGGCACCTCCTCCGGCCCGCGCGACGTAGCCGATGAGCACGGCCATGGCGCAGGCGAAGCCCAGGATCGTCCCGATGGCCGCGCGGCGGCCGCGCCAGCCCGCGGCGACGCGGAGCAGGAGCACCCCGGCGAAGAGCAGCCAGGCGACGATGGCGAAGAACTGGGTGGCGCCGAGGCGCGCGAGCCCCGGCTGGCTCCGCACGGCGATGAGCACGCCGCTGATGATGCTGAAGGTCAGGAGCGGCACGCCGACGCTCGTCGCGCGCAGGCCGAAGGTGTCGAGCACGTGGAGCGGGGGCAGGCGCTGGAAGATGCCGCCGAGGCGCTTCTGTTTCAGCAGCCGCTCCTGCACCACGTAGGCGATGGACGCGGCGAAGGCGAGGGCGAAGGCCGCGATGCCGAGGATGTTGACCACGATGTGAATGGGCAGGAGCGCCGAGCGCACGCCGGCCGGGACGTGGCCGACGCTCCGGCCGAGCCCGCTGGCGAGGAAGAAGACGAGCACCACGGGCGTCACGAAGGCCCCGAGGATCGCCATACCGGGCTTCCGCCAGGTCGCGACCAGGAACGCGAGCACGATGCCGAGCGAGAGCACCGTGAGCGTCTGGTGAATGTCCGCCATCGGCGGGGTCTCGTCGCCGATCGCGTCGAAGGTCACGTAGACGCCGTGACTGAGCACGCCCGCGATGAGCACGGGGAAGGCCCGCTTGCCCACGCCCTCGTGCCCGCGCGCGAGCACGTAGAAGAAGAGGCCGCAGGCCACGCCGTAGAGGAGCGCCGTCGTGGCGAAATGGGTGAGGACCAGCACCGGTGCGCGCTCAGGCCCCGAAGAAGCGGCCGAGGCCGAGGTCGTCGCCGCCGTCTTCGCCCGTGACCACGGGCGTGCCGACGAAGCCCTCTTCGACCTGGTAGGCGGCGTCGCCGAGGATCACGGAGTCGGAGAAATGCTCCCCGCCCATCTCGGCGAGGGCCTCGAGGTCCTTCACGGTGCCGATGAGCTGGGCGTCGTCGCCGGCGCCGCCGACCTCGGCGAGAAAGGCCACCGCGGCGTCGAGGCGGAATCGGTGGCCCGCGCCGAGCAGGCGGAGCACCGGACCGTCGAGGTCGACCTTCTCCTCGACGACCCACTCGTCGAGAACCCCCTGCGGCACGAAAAGTCGGTGCGTCACGGCGGTGATCGTAGCACGCAGCACCGGATGGCGAGGGGTTCTAGGTCGCGGGGACTCACGGGGGCCCGGGACGGGCAGGGGCCGTTTGACAGGCCCCACCGCGCTCCCTACTTCAGCAGGGCGTCACGCCGCGTGCCGGACGTGCGTCTCAACCTCCGCGGCCGGGCTCCGGACGCACTCGGTCCCGGCAGGACCTTAAAGGAAACACGCGACTCCCATGGCTGGAAACAACGTCCACACGGTCAACGACCTCAACTTCGACGCCGAGGTGCTCGGCTCGGATCTCCCCGTGCTCGTCGACTTCGGCGCCACGTGGTGCGGCCCGTGCAAGCAGATCGAGCCCTTCGTGGACCAGCTCGCGGACGAGTACCAAGGCAAGGTCAAGGTCGTGAAGGTCGACATCGACGACAGCCAGGGCACGGCCGCCAAGTACGGCATCCGTGGCGTGCCGACGCTCAAGGTCTTCAAGGGCGGCGAGGTCGTCGCCGAGCAGGTCGGCGCGGCGCCGAAGGCGAAGATCGCGGCGCTCATGGAGCGCGGCCTCTGAGGTCCCCGCGCCGCGGCCCTCGCGCCGCGGCGCCTCCGCCCCTCGTCGGGGCTCAGCGAAGCTGGTGCATGGCGGCGTCCAGGCTGCCCCGCCGGCCCGCAGCGTAGCCTGCGCTCGCCGCGACGATCGCGGCCCCGACGAGCAGCGCGGCCCAGATCGGCCAAGGCACCCCGGCGCGCCGGGAGGCAGGACGCTCGAAGCGGACCGTGTCCTCGCGCCGCGCGCGTCCGGTCCCTGCCCGCGTCACGACCGGGGTCGCCGGCTCGCGGAAACGCGGCGCCGGCGCACGCGGCGGCGTGGAGTGGCGAAGCGGAGGCAGGACCACCGGTCCCGCGCCGCGAGGCGCGAGCGGCCGGGGCGAGAGGCCGGGGCGCAGATCGCTCGGCGGGCGACGGGCCGGAGCGCGCGGGGACATCGACTCGAGGTCGTCGAGGCTGAGCTCGACGGTGCGCTCGGCGGCGAAGGCCGCGGCGTCCGGGACCGTCTTCAGCGTGTCCACCGCGTCGAGGGGAGACTCGTCGTGCTCGCGCATGTCAGCGAATGACACGCTACGGCGCCCGCGCCTTGCACTCCGCTCGCCGATGGCGGCGCAGGGCCATGCGCGCGGCAGAAGCAAGCCGCGCGTCAGCGCCGGTCGCCGATGGCGCGAACGGGCAGGCGGGTCTCGGGGCCGATGGCCTTGACCATCGACGTGCGCTCGCCGTCCGCAGCGCCGCGGTGCAGGCGCTCGAGGCTCGCCAGCTCCGCGCCGGCGTCGTGCAGGGCCTGGCGGAGGGCGGCGAGGGCGGCGACGTCGCCAGAGGCCACGTTCGAGTAGCGGCTCCATAGCGCGACGAGCTGGAGGATGCGGTCCTCGCAGGCGGACTCGAGCTCGCGGAGCTCCTTCGCGGCGCTCATCGGGACGGCTCCAGGTGAAATCGCATGAAAGAGAGCATGACCTGCGACTGTCTCCAACGCGTTTCCGGCGCGCATCGTGTAACGCCGGGGCCGACGATGGTGGCCGAAGGGACCGTTTCGCGCGGTCGGGGACGCTCAGCCCTTGCCGGTGCTGCCGAAGCCGCCGGCCCCGCGCGCCGTCTCGCCGAGCGCCGCCTCGTCGACCTCGGCGACGGTGACACGCACCACGGGGGCGACCACGAGCTGCGCGATGCGGTCCCCGGGCGCTAGCACGACCTCGGCATCGCCCAGGTTGACGAGCAGCACCTGAAGCTCGCCCCGGTAGTCCTCGTCGATGGTCCCGGGCGCGTTCGCGACGGTGACCCCCGTGCGCCGGGCGAGGCCCGAGCGCGGGCGCACCTGCCCCTCGTGGCCGGGAGGCAGGGCGATGGCGAGCCCCGTGGGGATCGCTTCGCGCGCCCCGGGTGCGAGCGTGAGCGGCGCGTCGAGGGACGCATGGAGGTCGAGCCCCGCGGCGCCCTCGGTTGCGTAGCGGGGGACGCGGGCGTCAGGGCGGAGGCGGTGGATCTTGAGCGTGGGCGAGGTCGCCATGGTGGCGACGATGCGCCAGCGGGACCGCGGGGGAAAGGTGGCGGTCTCGCCAGCCCCGCGTTGATCCCGAGGCACGCATACCGGAGCATCCACCTCGTGGCTCCTCCCATCCTCGCCTCGCGGCTCGTCCTCGCGAGCGCCTTCGTGCTCGGGATCGCTTGCCAGGTGGACGAGGCCGCGGAAGATCCGGACTGCACGGGGACCGTCGCGATCCGAACGTCCGATCGAACCATCTGCCGCGAGAACGCGGACTGCTCGGACGGCGTCTACTGCAATGGTATCGAGCTCTGTCGGAGCACCGGCGCAGTTTGCGAGTGCGCGCCGGGAGTGCCGCCCTGCCCGGAGGGCGTGTTCTGCGACGAGGCCACGGGCGCCTGCCTCTTCGAGTGCGACGTGCCACCGGACCAGGACGACGACGAGGCGGCATCCATCGCTTGCGGTGGGCTCGACTGCGACGACACGGACCCGACGCGGAGCCCCTTCGCGACCGAAGTCTGCGACGCGGACGGGAAGGACGAGGACTGCAACCCGGAGACGTTCGGAGACGTCGACGCCGACGGCGATGGGTTCGTCGACGCGCGCTGCTTCAACGTCGACGGGAGCGGACGCACGGTGAGCGAAGGGCGTGATTGCGACGACACGAACCCCGCGGTGCATCCAATCCAGCTCGAACGCTGCAACGGCGTCGACGACGATTGCGATGGAGACGTCGACGAGGGGGTACGCTCGCCGCTCTTCGCCGACATGGACGGTGACGGTTGGGGCGTGGAGCCGGCCATCGAGGGCTGTGCGCCACAAGCCGGCTTCTCGCTCATCGCCGGAGACTGCGACGACGAGAACGCGGTGATCCACCCGGACGTCGTCCGCTGCATTCCGCCGGAGGAGCGGGGCAACTCCGCGATCTGCCTCGATGACGGGACATGGCAGCCGCGCTTTTGCCCCGACCGAGGCGTCTGCCTCCCCCTCTCCGACGGCACCGGCATCTGCCTGCCGGCCACCTGAGCTCGCGGGCCTGCTCCGAAAACGAAACGCGGCGGGCTCGCTTTCGCCAGCCCGCCGCGCGTCGGTCAGCTCTCGTAGCTCATGGACGCCGAGGCGTCACTCGTCACTGCCGCCGCTCGTCTCGGCCGGCGCCGGGGCGTCTCCGCCGCCTTCACCTTCGCCACCCTCGCGGCGACGGCGACGACGACGGCGACGGCGCTCGCCGTCTCCGCCCTCGCCCTCGGCGCGCGGCGGACGATCGCCATCGTCGTCGCGGCGCGGCGGACGGTCGTCGTCGCGACGCGGACGGCGCTCACCGTCGTCGTCCCGACGCGGGCGACGCTCGCCGTCGCGCCCACGACCCCGACCGCCGTCGCGACGGCCGCGGCCCCGGCCTCGGTCGCCATCGCGGCCCCGGCCTCGGCCACCGCGATCGTCGCGGTCGCGGGAACGCCGGGCCTCGCGCTCGGCCTCCTCGCTGCCCTCGGGGGGCGGCTCGAGGAGCGGCTTGCGGCTCAGCTTGATGCGGCCCTCGCGGTCGATGTTGCTGACCACGACCTCGACCTCGTCGCCGAGCTTCATCAGGTCCTCGACCTTGTCGACGAAGCCGTAGGCCATGTCCGTGATGTGCAGGAGCCCATCCTTGTTCGGGGCGATCTCGAGGAACGCGCCGTACTGCTCGATGCGCTTCACGATGCCCTTGTACTTGGCGCCCACCTCGGGCTCCGTCGTCAGGCTCTCGATGATCGCGATGGCCTTCTTCACGGCCTCCGAATCCGAGCTCGCGATGGCCACGGTGCCGTCGTCGCTGACGTCCACCTTGGCGCCCGTCTGGTCGACGATGGCCTTGATCATCTTGCCGCCCGGGCCGATGACGAGGCGGATCTGGTCGGGCTTGACCTTGATGGTCGTGATGCGCGGCGCCCAGCGGTTGAGCTCCTCGCGCGCCGTCCCGAGCACCTCGTTCATCTTCTCGAGGATGTGCATCCGGCCGCGCTTGGCCTGCTCCATGGCCTGGTGCATCACCTCGCTGGCGAGGCCGTCGATCTTGATGTCCATCTGGATCGCGGTGATGCCGTTGGCCGTGCCGCAGACCTTGAAGTCCATGTCGCCGAGGTGGTCCTCGTCACCGAGGATGTCGGTCAGGATGGCGTAGTCCTCGCCCTCCTTGATGAGGCCCATGGCCACGCCGGCGCAGGGCGCCTTGATGGGGATGCCCGCGTCCATCATCGCCAGGCTGCCGCCGCAGACCGAGGCCATGGACGACGAGCCGTTCGACTCGGTGATCTCGCTGACGATGCGGATCGTGTAGGGGAACTCGTCCTTCTCCGGGAGCAGGTTCATCAGCGCCCGCTCGGCGAGCGTGCCGTGACCCACCTCGCGCCGGCCGGGGCCGCGGAGGAACTTCGTCTCACCGACCGAGTAGGGCGGGAAGTTGTAGTGGAGCAGGAAGCGCTTCCAGTAGCTCTCCGTGAGGCCGTCGATCTTCTGCTCGTCGGCGCTCGTGCCGAGCGTCGCCGTGACGATGGCCTGCGTCTCGCCGCGCGTGAAGAGCGCCGAGCCGTGGGTCCGCGGGAGGAAGCCCGCCTCGATGGCGATGGGGCGGACGGTCTCGAAGTCGCGC